>NZ_JBFANF010000001.1:248680-481809 GCF_040674675.1 Dactylosporangium sp. NPDC049742
AGGTGGTCAGGAGTGTTTCGGTCAGAGGTGGTGCAGGCAGGGGTGGTGCAGTCAGGGTGCATTCGTTGAAGGCCGGCGCGACGGGCGGCGGCGCGGTCAGAAGCGGCGCGGTCAGGGGTGGTCATGTGAGGAGGTGCCCCCAGACGGATTGGCCGGCGGTGAGGGCTCTGGCGTACCGCACCTCTGGGCACGGCCAGGAGGCGCGGCAGGCGAGGCAGAAGGCTCGGGTCACCTCGCGGGGCATGTGAAGGAGGAGCAGCCGTTCGGCGTTGGCCAGATCGTTGTCGGAGGCGAGGGCGACCAGCGGCACGCCGAGTTCGGCCCGCGGTCGTGATCCAGGCCGAGACGCTGGCTGGGCTTCTGGACTGTGGGCGGGAACGGAGGTGTGGGCTGGAAGGCCGGAAATCTCTGGACGATCGGCTTCGGTGGGCGCGCTGGAAGTTCCAAGCCGGATGGCGCGCACGGTTCCGAGACGGCCGGCATCGGCGTGCGTGGCGGGCGCGGGCACGTTGGAGGGCCCGAGACGGGTGGGTGGGACGGAGTCGTGTGGCATGGGCGCGGCCCCCTCGAGAGGAATCGAGAAAAGGGGGCGGGCGCCCGGGGTCGCCAAGGCCAGTTGGCTAGGCGAGCGCCCGCCCGTTCACCCGACCGCGCGGACCCCTCAGTCGACGCACGGTCAGGGGTTCGGGCGCTGCGACGCTCGGTAACGACGTATGCACAACTATCATGCATCCACTGCAAATATGCAAGTGCGAAATTGCCCTACGCGGCGCCGCGGCGGCGGAGGGTAGCGACGGCGGAGCCGGCGAGGGTCATAAGGCAGTCGGGGAGCTTGCCGTCGACCAGGGCGACGGTGAAGAGGGCGGTGCCGCTGGGGATGTCCTCGTTGACGTAGGCGCTGACGAAGCGGGCGACCCAGCGCTTGTCGTAGTTGGCGTCGTCGATGTCGGGGAACTCCAGGCGCCAGGGGCCGCGGGCGAAGTTCTCGCCGACCATCTCGCCGGCGAGGCGCCATGCGACGTCGTACGCGGCGCTCATCCCGCGCCGGTCGACGACCGTGTCGAAGGTGTGGACCACACCTTCGCCATCGCCCGCCAAGGCGGACTCCAGGACCATGGCAGCGTCCTGGTAGGTCTCGTCTCCGGCCTCATCCACGCCGACACCGTATGCGGCTCAGTCAAGCCGCGGGCGCCGAACGGCAGACTACGACCGGCGGAGTGCGCAGGTCAGCCGGGCGGTGCAGACGCGGTCGCCTTTTTCGTCGGTGATGGCGATCTCGTACGAGGCGATCATCCCGCCGAGGCGGAGGGGGGTCGCGACGCCGGTGACGATGCCGTCGCGGGCGGCCTTGTGGTGGGTGGCGTTGACGTCGATGCCGACGGCGATGCCGTTGAAGAGGCGGGCCGCGTGCAGGGCGGCGCCGATCGAGCCGAGCGTCTCGGCGAGGACCACCGAGGCGCCGCCGTGCAGCAGGCCGTAGGGCTGCGTGTTGCCGGCGACGGGCATGGTGGCGACGACCCGCTCCGGGGTGGCCTCCAGCAGGGTGATGCCCATCCGCTCGGCGAGGGTGCCCCGCATGGACATGCCGTCGGTCAGCGCATCACTCTGGGTGACGCCAGTGTCCTCCATGCCGCTAGAGGTTACCGGGTGGTACGCGGCCGGCCGGCACCTCCCCACTTAAGTCCTCGGCCAGACCGCGCTATGGTGCGCACGGCACCTTTGGGGAGGAGAAACACTCATGCGCGCACGGTCGGCCAAAGCCATCGTGGGAGCAATCACCGCGATTGGTCTGTTGCTTACCGCGTCCGGCTGCGGTTCCACAGCGCAGAGTGACGGCGACGCCCAACCGAAAAGCGATATCCGCTTCTACGGATCCGACGGCAACATGGCGAACTCGTTCGGCGAGGCGCTGAAGGATTCGCCGTCCGTGCTCGCCGGGATGAAGGGCACGACCCCGCTGACCCCGCTGAGCGAGGACTTCAAACGGCGGGTGAAGTCCATTGACTCCAGTCTCACGGACTTCAACTACGCGGGCGAGGCTTATGACGCCGTCGTGGTGGCGGCGCTGGCCGCGGAGGCGGGCAAGTCGGTCGAGTCGGCGTCGATCGCCAAGCAGCTGATCGGGGTCACGACCGGCGAAAACGTGTGCGACACGATCGCCGCGTGCCTGACGGCCGCCAAGTCCGGCAAGGATTTCAAGTACCGCGGAATCTCGCTGCGCCGCAGTGGTTTCACCGACGCGGGCGAGCCGTCGTCGGCCATGTATGGCGTGCTGAACTTCGGCCGGAGCAACACCATCGACGAGGCGAAGACCGAATTCGTCGGCGCTGGTGACGAGAAGAACGAGAACAAGACGGCGCCGCCGCCGGCGAGCGGTGGCAACAAGGGCGGCGGGAAAGGCGCGGCGCTGAAGTTCGGCCTGCTGCTGCCGAAGACCGGCGCGCTGGCGTTCCAGGGGCCGCCGATGTTCGCCGCGGCCAAGCTGGCGATCAAGGAGATCAACGAGGCCGGTGGCGTGCTCGGCCAGCCCGTCGTGGTCGAGGAGGGCGACGACGGCACCAACCCGGACGTCGCCAAGTCGGCGGTCGAGAAGTTCATCAACTCGAACGTGCACGTCATCATCGGCGCGGGCGCTTCGGGAGTGAGCAAGGCCGTCATCCCGCGGGTCGTGCAGGCCGGCAAGGTGATGATCTCGCCGTCGGCGACGTCGGACGAGCTGACGAAGTTCGACGACAAGGGCCTGTTCTTCCGCACGTCGCCGCCCGACATGCTGCAGGCCAAGGCGATCGCCAACATCATCATGCGGGACGGGCACACCAAGGTCGCGATCGTCGCGCGGGACGACACGTACGGCAGCGGGCTCGCCGAAGGCGTCCGCAACGACCTGACGGCCGCCGGCATCAAGACCAGCAACCTGCTGATCCTCAAGTACGAGGCGAAGGACAACTACGACCCGAAGGCCGACGCGACGAAGCTGTTCGCGCCGATCGCGGGGCAGATCAAGAGTTCCGAGGCGACCGCGATCCTGCTGGTGGGCTTCGACGAGTCGGCGCTGGTGATTAAAGCTCTGGTCGCCGCGGGCATAAAGGCACCAACGGCCTAGCGAACCACAGGGGCGTCGAGCCCCCACCCCTCGATTGACGTGAGAGGACCCAGCATGAGCGAGAACGAGACCGTCGAAACGCGCGGCGACCAGCGCATCGAGCTCCTCGTCGGTGACACGAACAACGACGGCAAGCCCGACCTCTGGGCCATCGACACGGACGGGGACGGCAAGGCCGACGTGTTCCAGTTCGACACCAACGGCGACGGCAAGGTCGACATCACGATGAGCGACATCGACGAGGACGGCACGCCGGAGCAGGTCGTCGACGGCGATGGCGGTCTCCCGCCCGCCACGGTCTGACCGGACCGCATCACGACGTGACCACGGCAGCGCGGCGGGGAGGAATGCCTCTCAGCCGCGCTGTTGTGCTACGTAGTCCCGCCACTGCTGCTCGAGCGTGCTGACGCCGATGCCCAGGACCTCGCGGGCCGCCGACTCGACCTCCGCGACGTTCTGGAACGCCTCGTAGAACGCGATCAGCTTCGCCTGGCCGTACTTCTCCGCGATCATGCGGTTCGCGAGCCAGCTGGCGATGTAGTTGCGCGGCTCGGCGTAGAACTGGTCGTCGGTCGGCAGGGTCGAGATGACGAGGTTGCCGAGCGCCTGCCTGATGCCCGCCGCGGGCACCTTGTCCTTCCTGTAGGCGACGTACTCCGCGAACCCCTCCACCACCCACCGCGGCGTCCGCGCGGTCGTCACGGGCCCCATGGCGGCGTGCGCGAACTCGTGCGTGAGGTCGTGCGCGAGCTCCTCGGTCTGGGCGGTCAGCTGCGTCGGGTTGAACACGACCCGGGTGGAGCTGTACGCCGGCGAACCCGCCCAGTCGCCGACCTGGTTGTAGAACGGCACGGCGATCGCCGCCACCTGCGCGACCCGCTCCTGCGACTCGGCGAAGTACGTGTCGAAGATCCGCTTGTCCTGCACGGCGGTGAACAGGACCTTGCCGTCCCAGCCGGACGGGCGGACCTCGATGACCTCCTTGAGGCTGGTCTCGGCCATCTGCAGCAGGTTGCGGCCGCGCTGGGCGTCGTCGGCGGAGACCACGGCGATGATGCGGTCGTTGCGCAGCACGGCGACCGGCCCGGTCGAGTCCCACGGCTGGCCGTTGGCGCCGAGCGGCATGTCCTTGCCGGCGGCGTCGCCGACGATGAGCCACTTGCCGTTGGTCCAGGCCACGACCGGCATCCACGGCGTGGCGACGGTCTTGCTGTCCACGCCCTCGACCCGGTGCCGGATGGTGACCGCCTCGACGTGGACGGCGGCGTGGTACCGGTCGAACAGCTGCGTCGGCAGGAACTTCGCCAGCTGCCGCGCGGGCAGCCGGGTGCGGTCGAAGCTGATGTCCGCGAACGGCATCTTGACCAGGTTGTCGAACAGCTGCTTCTGCCGCTTCACGAACGCCGCGTCGCTCTGGTCGACGTCCGCCATCCAGGCGTTGAGATCCTTCTTCTTGACCGCCTCGGTGTGCCGGGCGAGCAGCTCCTCGATCGCCTTGCCGCCGACCCCGGACCGCATGTCGACCCAGGTGGAGGAGACCAGGTCGGTCTCGCCGCCGCCACCTCCGCGCAGCGCCAACGCGGCGGCGGCCGCCCCGCCGAGGGCGAGGACCATGCTCACCACCAGCAGGGTGGTGAGGACGGGCCAGAGCAGGCTCCGGCGTGGCGGCGGCGGCAGGTGCGGCGGCGGCCAGCCGTAGCCGGGAGCGGGATGTGTCTGCGTCAGCGGCTGATGTACGAACTGTGCCGGCTGACCGGGCCCTCCGACCTGCGGGGGTCCGGGCGGCGGTCCGTACTGACCGGGCGGCGCGAACTGCTGCGGCGGCCCGTATGCCTGCGGTGGTGGCCCGTACTGCTGCGGCGCCCCGTATGGCTGCTGCTGCGGCGTGTACTGCTGCGGCGGCGCGAACTGCTGGCCCGGCGCGAACTGTTGGGGCGGCGCGAACTGCTGGCCCGGCGCGAACTGTTGAGGCGGCGCGAACTGCTGGCCCGGCGCGAACTGTTGAGGCGGCGCGAACTGCTGGCCCGGCGCGAACTGCTGCGGCACACCGGACGGCGGCGCCGGATACTGCCCCGGCTGAACGGCGCCGGGCCAGGCCGCGGGCGGTGCGGGAGGCGGCGCGGCCACCGGTACACCACCTGCCGCGGCGACCGGAGCGGCGGACGGCAGCGACTCGGCCGGCGGGGGCCCGGGCTGGGCCGGGATGACGGTCGCCGGACCGGCCGTCACGGGGGCGTCCGGCGCTGGACCTTCCCCGGCGTGCGCAGCATCGGTCGAAGGGGCTGCGGACGGTGCCACAGCGGCCGGTTCGGGGTTGGTCACATCGCCTGCCGACGTCGAGGAGCGGAAACACATCCTCCGCCAGGCCGGCGGTCCTTGTCGACCCCGGCCCGGCCACGGCGGCGGCCGAGCCGGGCGGCGCCGGCTCAGCACTGGTCCTGATTGGTCCAGGTGCTAGCCGAGCGTGGTCAGCTCGGCCGTGAGCACGTTGGACAGCAGCGCACCGTCCATGCGGACCTGCCGCAGGTACCAGCGCTGCAGCGGCGTCCGGTTCTGGCTGAACTGCCAGCCGCCCCGCGGGCTGTCGATCTGCCCGAGCTTGCCGATCGCGGCGTTGAGGGAGAACGAGTCCAGTGACCGGCTCGCGTCGCCGATCGCCTTGTCGAGCACGGCGGCGGCGTCGTAGGAGGCCATCGCGTAGGTCGACGGGATCGTGCCGTAGGCCTTCTGGTAGTCGGCGATGAACCGGCGGTTGGCCGCGTTGTCCAGGTCGGGCGAGTAGTTCATCGCGGTGTAGATGTCCTTCGCGTCGGCGCCCTGCTGCTTGAGGACATAGCCTTCGGTGAGGCTGCCGGGCGCGATCAGCTTGAAGTTGCCGGGGAACTTCGCGGCCTTGAACTGCTTGACGAAGTCGATCGCGGAGGCGCCGGCGTAGAAGGCGAACATCGACGTCGCGCCGGAGTTCTTGACCTGCTGGAAGACCTGGCTGAAGTCCTTCTGCTGGAACGGCGTCCACTTGATGGCGTTGCCGGCGATGGTGCCGTTGGCCGACACGAAGGCGTCGCGGAACCCGGCGACCTCGTCGTCGTCGCCTGGATAGTCGGAGGCGACGATCGCGAGCGGGCCGCCCGCGTTGTCGGCGGCCCACTTGCCGAGGGCCTGGCCGGGCTCGTTGGCGACGAACGAGGTGCGCCAGATGTAGTTGGCGCCCTGCAGCGCGGTCGGCGACGCGTTGGACCCGACGAGCGGCACGGCGGCGGTCTCGACGGTGTCCCGGATCGCCATGATCGTCGCGGCGGACGCGACGCCGGTCAGGGCGAGGACGCGGTCCTCCTTGGTCAGCTTCTCGGCGGCGGCCTTGCCGATGTCGGGCGTCTCGCCCTCGTCGACCTTGAGCAGCTGGACCTCGCGGTTGCCGAGCTTGTTGTCGTGCAGCTTGAGATACAGCTGGAAGCCGTTGTCCATCTCGTTGCCGAGGTCCTTGCGCGACCCCGTCAGCGGCACGATCATGCCGATCTTGACCGGCGGGCCGGGCGGCGGCGCGGTGTTGGACGTGGTGCTGGAGTTGTCGCTGCATGCGGAGAGTAACGGCGCGGCCGCTCCTGCCACGCCCGCGGCCGCAAAGAGTCGGAGCGCCTGGCGGCGGTTCAGGTGGGACACGTACTTTTCCTCCCCAGCACCCTGCGGCGGCGAGAAGACCTCGACACCCACGCTGCGTTCTACCGCCATCGCGCCGGACAGTCAATCGGCGAGGTCGGCCTCACCTCGGGTTACCGTCCCGAACGCGGCGAGGACGGCGGGCCAGGCGGCCGACAGCGGATCGATCACAGCGAAGTGTTCCACACCTGCCAGCTCGACCAGCGTGGTGTCGTCGCCGGCCCGGCGGGCGGCGCGGCAGAAGTCCCTGGACAGCTCCACGGGCACGATCGTGTCGTCGCTGCCGTGCACGATCACCGTCCGGACGTTCGACGGAAGGTTGCGCATCGGGTCGGCCGCCGTGTACGCCTCCGGGACCCGGTCCGGCGCCCCGCCCAGCAGCGCCGCCACCGCGCCGCCGTCCAGGTCGAGCTCGTGCGCGCGGGCCAGGTCGGCCACGGGTGCGAGGGCGACGACCCCGCCGACGGCGTCGGGGGCGACCGCGGCGTACCAGAGGGCGAGGTGCCCGCCTGCGGAGTGCCCGGCGAGGATCGGCCGGTCGACCGCGACGGGCCGCAGGCCGCGGTGCGCGATCTCCTTGCCGAGCAGGTCGGGCACGGCCACCGCGGCGGACGCCACGTCGGAGAATGTGCCGGGCCACCCGCCGCCGGGCTGCCCCGTGCGGCGGAACTCGACGGTCGCTACGGCGTAGCCCCGGTCGGCGAGGTCCGCGGCGAGCGGCCCGGCGTGCGCACGGTCCCATTCGCTGCGCCAGAACCCGCCGTGGATGAAGAGCACCAATGGCGCGCCGGCCACGGCCGGGAGCCGGACGTCGGCCAGCTGGTCGGGATGCTCTCCGTAGCGCAGCGTGAAGTCCGCGGGTCGGGCGGGCCGGCTGAGCACCTCGCGGGGGTCACTCGTCACGGGGCGACATTAACGCGTCACGAAGCGTGGCAACAGGGCCCCTTTGTGGTAGCCCGAGCGGTGGGTAGGCAAGACTAGGAACCATGGCAGATGAGGCGCAGGACGAGTCGCGCACCGTGCTGGTGGTCGGGCCCGACGGACGTCCGCTCGGCACCATGTCCAGCGACGAGGAAGGTGCGGAGGACCCGAGCAAGCTCATCGAGCAGCCGGCCAAGGTCATGCGCATCGGCAGCATGATCAAGCAGCTGCTCGAGGAGGTCCGTGCCGCCCCACTCGACGAGGCGGGACGCAGCCGGCTCAAGGAGATCCACCGCCGGTCGATCACCGAGCTGGAGGACGGCCTCGCCCCCGAGCTGCGCGACGAGCTGGAGCGGCTGTCGCTGCCGTTCGACGACGACTCCACGCCGAGCGAGGCCGAGCTGCGCATCGCCCAGGCGCAGCTGGTCGGCTGGCTGGAGGGCTTGTTCCACGGCATCCAGGCGGCGCTGGTCGCCCAGCAGATGGCGGCCCGGGTCCAGCTCGAGCAGATGCGCGGCCGGCCCGCCCTCACCGGCGGCCCGGGCGGCGCGCAGACCCCGACGGGTCAGCCGATGCCCTCCGGCACCGGCCAGTATCTGTAACACCTTGCGGAGCGCCACGATCGACAGGACCGCGAAGGCGCCTGCCGGTCGTGGCGTTCTCGTGATCCGGCCGCGTCAATAGCGGGCCTCAGTAGCGGTAGAGGGACTCCAGGTAGACGGCGACGCCGTCGTCCTCGTTGGTCGCGGTGGTGACGTCGTGGGCGGCGGCCAGGACGGCGGGATGGCCGTTGGCCATGGCGACACCCCGGCCGGCCCACGCGAGCATGGCCAGGTCGTTGGGCATGTCGCCGAAGGCGACCACCTCGGCCGACGGCACGGCGTGCTCGCGGGCGACCCGGGCGAGCGCCGTCGCCTTCGTGACGCCGACGGCGGAGACCTCGACCATGCCGCTGGAGGAGGAGTTCGTGGCCTCGCCCAGGCCGTCGAGGCACGCGCCGACCAGGGCGGTGAACTCGTCGGGCTGCTGGACGCCGGCGCGGACGAGAAGCTTCGCGGCGGGGCGGGTCAGGAGCTCCTCGTGCGTCACGGGGCCCACCGACTCGTGGTTGACCTCCCACGGGCCGACCGGGAACTCCTCCTCGTGGCGCATCTCGCGGCCGCCGTCACGCTCGACGGCGAAGACGACGCCGGGCACGGTGGCGCGCAGGCGGAAGCAGATCTCGGCGAGGACGGCCGGCTCGATCGGGGTGCTGTGCACGATGCTGTCGGTGCGGGGGTCGTAGGTCGCCGCACCGTTGGCGCAGATGGCGATCGGCCGGACGGTCAGCTGGTCGTACACCGGATGCAGCCACCGGATCGGACGGCCGGTGACCAGCACGATCACGATCCCCGCGGCGTCGAGGCGGTGGAGCACCTCGACGGTGCGGGGGCTGACCGTGCGGTCCCGGCCGACGAGGGTGCCGTCGAGATCGGTGGCCACCAGTCGCGGGGTCTGCGTCACAGCTTCAACATAGCTTCGAGGTAGGTCGCGACCCCGTCCTCGTCGTTGGTGAGCGTCGTCTCGTCGGCGAGGGCCTTCAGGGCCGGGTGGGCGTTGGCGACGGCGACCCGGCCGAAGCCGGCCCAGCGGAACATGGGCACGTCGTTGGGCATGTCGCCGAAGACGAGGATGTCACCGGGGTCGATACCGAGGGCGGTGGCGACGAACTGCAGGCCGGTGGCCTTGTCGACGCCGGGCGGGCAGATCTCGATGTACCCGAGGCCCGCCTGGGTGATCGTGGCCATGCTCGCGGGGACGACGCTCTCCGCGACGGCGAGCACCTCGTCGACGTCGCAGGTGGGGTGCCGGGCGAAGCCCTTGAGGACGGGACCGGTGAGGCACTCCGCGCGGACCCGCGCCTCGACGACGTCGGGGTAGCGCCAGTGCGGGTCGGTGTCGCCCCACAGCGGCGCCTCGTGGTGGTCGCCGGCCTCGATGAGCACGGACAGGGCGCCGAGCTCCCGCTCGAGCAGGGTGAGGACCTCGGCGAGGGCGTCGCCGGCGAGCCGCTCGTCGCGCAGGACGACCGGGTGGGCGGGATCGCGGATGTCCAGGACCCGGCTGCCGCCACCCATGACGAGGAAGTCGGCGGACGGGATGTCGGACCGGACGAGCTGGGTCAGGCGGGGGCCGCGGCCGGTGGCGCCCACGATGTGGATACCGGCGGCCTTGACCTTCTCCAGGACGTCCAGGGTGTAGGCGCTCACCGTGTCGTCACTCCGCACGAGCGTGCCGTCGAGGTCGGTCGCGATGAGCTTGGGCAAACTGTGCATTCGGTGCTCCTTCCGCGTCAGCGGGGCAGCAACCGTACCTCCGCAGTCAGCCAAGGTCACACCATGCGAGTAAATCTCAACCGAACGTACGACGTCCTGATGAGGACATCACTGCAGCGGGGTGACGGTCAGCTCGAGCGGCTCGGTGCCGTCGTGCGGCTCGTCCACGCGGCGCCGGCGGCCGGTGTCCGGCAGCATCCGGGCGGCGGTCAGCACCCCCGCGGCCAGCAGGGCGGTCGCGGCGATCGCCAGCGGATACCCGGCGCCGATGTGGATGCTCTCCTCCGGCAGCCGGTACGACACCAGCGCGCTGCCCCCGACGTGCTCGCCGGCCTTCTTGAGCCCGACGAGCACGAGCGCGTTGCCGGCGAGCAGGCCCAGCGCGGCGGCCGCCGCGGCCCGGCGGACCGTGCCGCGGGTCGCCACCAGCACGCCGACGCCCACGAGGGCGAGCGCGACGGTGGCGAGGTAGGCGATGACGTGGCCGTTGTTGAAGCTGGCCAGGTCGAGCTCGATGCTGGCCGGCACGGGCCCAGAGACCTCGTCCTCCCCGCCGGCCGCCGACCGCAGGTCGACCGACGCCCACGGCAGGTACTGGGCGGCCGCGGCCAGCGCGAACCCCGCGACGAGCAGGGCCACGCCGACCGGGCCGGGGCCACGCTCGCCACCGTCGCGCCCACGCTCGTCGACGGATTCCACAGCAGCCGGCTCAGACATACCGCGCAGGGTAGCTCAGGAAACGAACCTCAGGTTGAACCGAAGATCCTGCTTGACGCCCCAAACGGCCAGCCACATCGGCAGGTACTGCTCCATCGCGAACGCCTTGTCGATCCCGCCGAGGTCCAGCACGTCGCCCTCGAGCCAGCCGAACTTCGCCAGCACCCCCTTGACCAGGGTCTTCGCCCCGTCGTCATCGCCGGCGACGAAGATGTTGTGCCGCTCGGACAACAGGTCGGGCCGCACCATGATGTCGGCGTTGACGGTGTTGAGCGTCTTGACGACCTTCAGCTCGGGGAACGCCTCCTGCAGGCCGGCAGCGACGGGATTCACCGCCGCGGCCGTGAGGTCGTTGGAGATGTCGGCGAGGACCTTGCCGGTCAGGTCGCCGGCGGCGCGCAGCACGTCGAGCGACAGGTTGCCCGGGGTGGCGTTGAAGATCAGCGGGCCGTGCGCGGCCGCGTCGGCGAACGTGCCGGCCCGGCCGCCGGTCCGCTCGGCCCAGGCGACGGCCTTCGGGTTGGTGGCCTCGCGGGAACCCATGACGACGTCATACCCCACCTCGACGAGCCTGGTCGCGATCGCGTCGCCGACCATGCCGGTGCCGAGGACCCCCACATTGAGATCAGTCATGCTCACCGGCAACACCCGCCGGCGCGGAAACATGCCTGCGCGCGCGGCCGATCGCGATCAGCCCGCAGGCGAACCCGAGCAGCGGCATCGCCACGAGCGCCAGCCAGCTGCCCGCTGACGTGCCCACATCCGCGATCCGGCCCGGCCCGGCGAGCTGACCGTCGAACGTGGTGATGAGGCTCACTACGACCGATGCGGTCACCAGCGACAGGATCGGCCCGGCGAGCCCGGCGAACCTGCGGCCCTGGTTCGCGCCGAGGACCGCCGCCCCGAGTACCGCGATCAGCGTGAGCAGCAGAATCACGTACCAGAGCCCCATGCGGATGTTGAGCACGGTGAGGCTGTCGAGACGTTGCTGGGCCCGGCGCCCGGACCCCGTCACCACCAGCTGCTGCACCCACGGCACGAAGATCGAGGCAATGCCGGTGAGCAGGCCGACCACGGCCAGCAGGCCGCCGATCTGCACCAGTTTGCGCTGCATCAACTTGATCCCTCCCAAGACTGCCGAGCTCGTCCCAAGGAACACACGGAATGGGCTAGCGTCTGGTTCATGCCTACTCGCACTTCATCCGCCCGCTGGGAGGGCGACCTCAAGTCCGGCGCCGGCACCGTCTCGACCGGCTCGGGCACCTTCCAGGGTTCCTACTCCTTCCCGTCGCGCTTCGAGAGCGGCCAGGGCACCAACCCGGAGGAGCTGATCGCGGCCGCGCACGCCGCCTGCTACTCGATGGCGCTGTCCAACGGCCTGGCCAAGGCCGGGTTCACGCCCACCTCCGTGGAGACGTCCGCTGCGGTGCAGTTCGGCCCGGTCGAGGGCGGCTTCGCCATCACCCGGATCGACCTGACCACCCGCGGTGACGTTCCCGGCATCGACGCGGCCGAGTTCGAGAAGCAGGCCACCGACGCCAAGGCCGGCTGCCCGATCTCCAAGGCGCTCGCCGCCGTCGAGATCACCCTGGACGCGCAGCTCGTCTGAGCACCGCGCTCGTCAGGGATCTCCCTTGAGAGGGTCCCCCGCCATGGGGGACCCTCTTTGACATGCCGGTACAGATGAGCAAGGAGCGCTTCGAGGAACTCGTGGGCGAGGCCCTGGACGAGGTCCCCGAGGAGCTGCTCGACCTCATGGACAACGTCGTGATCCTGGTCGTCGACGACCCGCCGCCCGGCGAGCCGGACCTGCTCGGCCTGTACGAGGGGTTCTCGCTGACGGAGCGCGGCTGGGACTACTCCGGTGTGCTGCCCGACCGGATCTCCATTTACCGCAACCCGATCCTCGCCATCTGTGACGATGAGGACGACGTCGTCGACGAGGTCGCGATCACCGTGGTCCACGAGATCGCCCACCACTTCGGCATCGACGACCGGCGCCTCCACGCGCTCGGCTGGGGCTAGGGGGTTTCCTGATGCGTAGTGCGCTGTTCGCCACGGAGAACATGGAGAAGGAGTCGCAGCAGCCCGGCCTCCGGCTGCAGAACTCCAAGATGCTCAAGGCCGAGCTCAACGGCGAGATCATGGCCCGGACCGGCACGATGGTCGCCTACCAGGGCCAGGTGACGTTCCAGGCGCTCGGCTCCGGCGGGGTCGGCAAGTGGCTGAAGTCGAAGCTGACCGGCGAGGGCGTCCCGCTCATGAAGGTCACCGGCCGCGGCGACGTGTTCTTCGCCGACCGCTCCGCCGACGTCCACCTCATCGACCTGGAGCAGGGCGACGCCATCTCCATCAACGGCGCCAACGTCCTCGCGTTCGACTCGTCGCTGCAGTACGACGTGAGAATGGTCCAAGGAGTCGGCATGCTGTCGCCGGCGGGCCTGTTCAACTGCGTGTTCACCGGTCAGGGCCGGCTCGCGATCACGACGAAGGGCACCCCGGTGGTGCTGACCGTCGACGCGCCCACGTACGTCGACCCGCAGGCCGCGATCTGCTGGTCGGCGGGCCTGCAGACCGGCTACCACCGCGCCGACCAGCTCGGCATCGGCACGCTGCTGGGCCGCAGCACCGGTGAGGCTTTCACGATGAGCTTCGCCGGCCAGGGCTTCGTCGTCGTCCAGCCGTCGGAGGAGCCGCCGCAGGGTCTCGCGGGTGGCCAGGGACAACAGGGGCAGGGCGGGGTCCTGGGCAACCTGCTCGGCAGTTGAGTCGCGCTTTTGTAACGGCAGGTCCGCAGGCCCTTGGGGGACCGGTTACGCTGCGCAGCGTGCGCGGTGACATCTTCAAGGCCGAGAACATGGCCCAGCCCCCAACCCAGGCAGGCATGAGCCTGCAGCACTCCAAGTGCGTCAAGTACGCCGTGAACGGCGAGGTCCTGGCCCGTCAGGGTGCCATGGTCGCCTTCCGCGGCAACCTCCAGTTCGAGGTGAAAAGCCAGGGCGTCGGAAACTTCCTCAAGCGCGCGGTCACCGGTGAGGGCCTGTCCCTCATGGCCGTGCGTGGACAGGGCGAGGTGTGGTTCGCCGACGCCGCCTCCGACTGCCACATCCTCGACATCGAGCCCAACGACGCGTTGTCCATCAACGGCAAGAACGTCCTCTGCTTCGACCCCTCGTTGCGGTACGACATCCAGATGATCAAGGGCGCCGGCATGTTCGGCGGCGGCCTCTTCAACAGCGTCTTCACCGGTCAGGGCCGACTCGCGATCCTCACCCAGGGCGCCCCGATCATCATCCCGGTGAGCCCGCAGGCCCCCGTCCTGGTCGACACCGACGCGGTTGTCGGCTGGTCGAGCAGCCTGCAGACCAGCATCCAGAAGAACCAGAGCCTCAAGTCGATGCTGCGCGGCGGCTCGGGTGAGCTCTTCCAGCTGATGCTGCAGGGCCAGGGCTTCGTCATCGTCCAGCCCAGCGAGGGCAAGCCGTCCGCCCAGCAGGCCAGCAGCGGCGGCCTCCTCGGCAGCCTCGGCGGCTGACCGCCAACCAGCCACGGTCGAAGGGTGGGCCACCCCGCCCATCCTTCGACCCCGCTTTTGCCCACCCCTCCGGCGTTCGCCGCCGATTTGGCCCGCCGCTGGCTTGACCCGCCGCCGACTTGGCCTGCCGCTGGCTTGGCCTGCCGCTGGCTTGGCCTGCCGCTGGCTTAGCCTGCCGCTGGCTTGGCCTGCCGCTGGCTTAGCCTGCCGCTGGCTTGGCCTGCCGCTGGCTTGGCCCGCCGCTGGCTTGGCCCGCCGCTGGCTTGGCCTGCCGCCGACTTGGCCTGCCGCCGACTTGGCCCGCCGCTGGCTTGACCCGCCGCCGGGCCGAACGCCCCCGGGGCCGGACCCACTACCGGCCAACCCGCTGCCAGGCTAGACGCGCTGCCAGCCATCTCGTGCGCGACCGACCCGGTGTCCGCGTCCGCCTCCGCGAGGACAGCCAGGAACGCGCCCGATGCACTGCCACCCGGGCCGGTCGTCGACCCGGCCCGCCGCCAACCCGATGCCCGGATGCGCTGCCGGCCCGACCTGTGCTGTTGCGGCCCGACCTGCTGCCGGGCGGGCAGGCTGGCGCGACAAGCGCCTCGTCCTCACAGTCCTGACCAGCGCGTGCACCCCCGTCCTCACAGTCCTGACCGGCGCATGCGCCTCGTCTTCACAGTCCTGACCGGCGCGTGGCAGAGCGGTGGCTGCTGCTACGTCGCGCGGGCGGGACGGGGGCGGGCTGCGATCACGGCTGGGCTGGACGACGGGTCGTGGTGGGGCGAGCGGCTGCTACGGCGGACGAACCCCGGTGAACGGTGACCGCTTTCAAACCGTACACCCATCGAAAAAACCGAACCCCCCGTTGTCACCCTCCGCGGTCGCGGCGGCCACAATCAGTGCGGCGGCGGGTCAGGTGCCGTTGCGGATCTCGGTGAGCCAGCGGGCGGCGGCGGTGAAGTCGTCGCCGGACAGACCTGGGGCGCGGCGGGGTGGTGGGTCGCCGTGGGAGGCTCGCGGGTACGAGCCGAGGAACCGCACGTCAGCGCAGATGCGGCGCAGGCCCTGCAGCGCCTCGCCCATCGGGGCCTCGGCGACGTGGCCGCCGCAGTCCAGGAAGAACACGTAGCGGCCGAGGCGCTCGCCCGTCGGGCGTGACTCGATCCTGGTCATGTTGATCCCGCGGACCGACAGCTCGGTCAGCACGGCGAGCAGCGCGCCGACCCGGTCGTGGGCGATGTAGACGGCGAGCGTGGTCAGGTCGTCGCCGGTCGGCGGGGGTGGCGGTCCGGGTCGCGACACGAGCGCGAAGCGGGTCATCGCGCCGGCGTTGTCGGCGATGTCCTTCGCCAGGACGTGCAGCTTGTACCGGCTCGCGCCGATGGCGGCGCAGATCGCGGCGTCGAACTCGCCGCTGCCGGCGCCGATCGCGGCGGTGGCGTTGGACAGTACGTCGACGACCGCCGCCTGCGGGACGTGGTCGCGCAGCCACTTGCGGCACTGGGCGCTCGCCTGCGGGTGGGCCGCGACCGACCGGACGGTGTCCAGCGGCCGGTCGTCGGCGGCGGCGAGGACGAACTGCACCGGCAGCACGACCTCGCGCGTGATGATGAGCGGCTCGCCGTTGGCCAGCTCGTCGAGCGTGACGCCGACCTGGCCGCCGATCGAGTTCTCCAGCGGGACGAGCGCGGCGTCGGCCTCACCGGCGCGCAGCGCGTCGAGGGCTTCCGGGACGCTGCGGGCCGGGGTGAGCACCCCGTGGTCGGCGGCCGGGACGGTCTTGAGCGCCTGCTCCGAGAACGTGCCTTCAGGCCCCAGGTACACGAACCGCGTCGGCGGCACACCAGGCATGTGTCAAGCCTAGTCGCTCAGCAACTCGCGGCGCTCAGCAGCGCCGGTGGCGCGGTCGCTTTCACCTCGACGCTGCACGGGTCGGTGCCGGCGGTGACGATGGTGAGCGCGGCCGGTGCGCCCTTGGACATGATCTGCAGCGGCTCGGCGTTTGCGACGGTGAGGATGGTGTACTGCCAGACCCCCGCACACAGTGGCCCGCTCTTCACGGTCAGCCCGCTCCCGGCGGGGAGCCCGGGCCGCGCCCGGCGGACCGCCGCGATGACCTGCTCGCCGCTCGGACGGCCGTTGCACTGCGACACGTACGCCTCGGAGAACGGCGTCACGCTCGCGCTGGGCCGGGCGGACGGGGTGCCGGCCGCGGTGGTGCGCCCCGGCGGCACGTTGGGCGTGCTGACCGGCGTGGGGCTGGCGGTGCGTGCCGGCTGGTGCGACACGGGCGGCAGCAGCGGCCCGGCGTCATCGTCCGACCGCGTGCAGCCGGACAGCAGACATCCAAGGCTGACGATCGTAAGCACAGCGGCCGCAGTGCGCATGCAGGACATCGTAGGGTGCGGGTTTCCCGCCGTTCATGCGGCGCCGGAGCCGTCGAACGGCCAGGGCCGCCCACCCTTCCTGGAAGCGCGTCAGACGGTGCCGGCGGTGGACACCCGGTGTCCTGCGGCATCGAGGGCGGCGAGTGCCTCACCGAGCCGGACCGACGGCACCAGCACGTAGTCGGTGTCGAAGGTGGAGAACGCGAAGATGTTGACCCGGGCGTCGGCGAGCGGCGTGACGATCGAGGCGAGGATGCCTGTGAGGGCGAGCTGGACCGGCCCGGCGACCCGCAGGCAGCGCCACGGCGTCTCCACCGAGGCGCCCTCGGGGACCTGGTCGGCGGGGCACAGGATGGAGACCTCGTCGGGTGTCCAGGTCACGGAGATGACGTCCTGGCCCGCCGCGGCGGCCTCGGTGAAGCCTGCCGGCAGGGGCGACCCGGCCGGCAACCGCGCGATCGCGTAGTCACCTGGCAGCACTTCGAGGTCCAACATGACAAGGAGCGTACGGTGCGAACGCGTTGCGTGGCGGTAGCCGTGAGCCAGGCCACGTGCTTCCCCCCGGACGAGGTCGTATTCGTGAACGACGCTCGACCGGAGCCGCCTCGACGGCGCTCTGGACGGCGCTCTAGACGGCACTCTCGACGGCGCTCTAGACGGCGCTGAAGAACGTCAGCGAGCCGACGACCTGGCCGTCCTGCAGCAGCGGGGTCGCGATCGCGTCGAACGTGCGCGGCCCGGTCGCGCAGCGCACCCTGAGCAGCCCGCGGGCGAGCCGGCCGGAGGACAGGGCGAGCAGCGGCGGCGTCTTGTTGATCTCGGACGCGTCGAGCGCGCCGCCGTCGCCGAAGTCGAGCAGCTGCAGGACGCCGTCGACCAGCGGGCGGTCGATGGCGGACTCGGTGAGCCCCAGCAGGTCCTCGAACGACGCGGACACGGCGACGATGACCGCCTTGTCGTCGATCACGAGGCTCGGCTCGGCCGCTTCGGCGACGGTCGCCGCCCAGCGGTCGAGGGACGACTCGATGGGCGGCTCGGCCAGACCCGCATCGACAGCGTCGGACTCGACCTCACCGAAGTCGGACACGCGCCCGTCGGGCGAGCGGGTCAGGTGTGGGTCGGAGATGGAAAGCTCGACATGCGCCACAGCGCCTCCTCAGGCACCGGTGCGGCGGACGCGTCCGCGCAGCGAAGACATCATCGCATCATTCAGCGGCTGATCGGTCCCCAGCGATTGCTCAATCCGGCGCTTCATGTCGAGCGGCTCCACGCCGCAGAGGCTACTCCGCGTCACCCCGCTTGTCAGTGCCCACGCGTTCATCGTCCTTGTACCAGCGGTAACTGTCGGCGAAGGCGGCGTAGGACTGCGAGGACCACGTCGACGGGTGCAGCGCGAGCGAGAACACCTTGTCGACGGTGTCGCCGGCGAGCCGCATTCCCCGGGCGTTCAGGACGCGCGGCAGCTCGTGGTACGCGGTGACGAGGCAACCCTTCGGCACCCCGTAGAAGCTGATCTTGCCGGTGCCGGCGAACGCCAGGATCGGCATGACCGGGATCGACACCCCGGCGCTGCGGGAGAGCGCCTCGGCGGCGGCCTTGGCCTCCGCGCGGGTCTCCTCGACGTACTTGGGGCGCTTGCCGTCGATCTGCACGATGTCACCCGCGAACGAGACGCGGCTGCGGCCGTGGTCCTTGACCGTCACCGCGAACACGCCGCCGGGCCCCATGGCGAGGAACGAACGCCGCTCGGCGCCGGTCAGCTCGCGCAGGTCCAGGACGTGCCAGTCCTCGCCGAGGCGGCCGATGAGGCTGCCCATTCTGCGGTACAGACGGTTGTGCCCTGCCTCTTCCCGGCGGGCGCCGCGCTCGGCGCGTCGCTCGCGCATCCAGTCGATGGGGGAAGGCCGGCCGGCATCAACAATGATGCGATCGTCAAACCCTTCGGGCTGCGAATCCTGGCCACTACGGTGCAGCAGCTCGGTCATCTCGCACACCTCCAAGTCGCCGCTCGGTTGCGTGTGTGTTCAAACACCGTACGTGTTTGTGGGCCGAACCAGCATACTTGGATGGGTGAAAGACTCGGAATGACTGGGATGAATGCCACATTCACGACGTCTCGTGAATTTGCAGATAGCGCCCAACCGGCGGATATCGGGTCAGCCGTTAGTCTGAATCGGTGAGCCTTCATCACGTCGACAGCGAGGTCGGCCGGCTCGGCACGGTGCTGCTGCACCGCCCGGGCGCCGAGCTCGCCCGGCTGACCCCGCGAAACAACGACTCGCTGCTGTTCGACGGAATCCCATGGGTCGGAAGGGCCCAGGAAGAGCATGACACGTTCGCGCAAGCACTGCGCACTCGTGGCGTCGAGGTGCTGTACGTCTCGGAACTGCTCGCCGAGACGCTCACCCTGCCGGTTGCCCGTCAGGAGGTCACGCGGGCCGTCCTCGACGACGTCCGGCTCGGCGACACCCTGCGCGGCCACGTCGCCGCACACCTGGCCGCGCTCGACCCGGCCGGCCTCGCGGCCACGCTCATCGCCGGGCTGTCGCGGGCGGAGCTGCGGGCGGGCGGTGGTCTCGTACACGCGCTGATGGACCGGACCGACTTCGTCATCGACCCGCTGCCGAATCTGCTGTTCACACGCGATTCATCGGTCTGGATCGGGGGTCAGGTCGCGGTGACGAGCCTGGCGATGCACGCCCGGCGGCGGGAGACGTCCCTCACCCACGCGATCTACCGGCACCATCCTCGCTTCTCCGGGACGCCGCTGGTGTACGAGCCTGGGCTGGAGCACCTGGAGGGCGGCGACGTGCTGCTGCTGGCGCCGGGCGTGCTCGCGGTCGGCGTCGGGGAGCGGACCCGGCCGGCCGGCGCGGAGCGGCTCGCCAGGCGCTGCTTCGAGCGCGGCCTGGCCCACACGGTCCTGGTCGTGCCGATCGCCCAGGAGCGGGCCACCATGCACCTCGACACGGTGTGCACCATGGTCGACGTCGACGCGGTCGTCATGTACCCGAACGTCGCCAGCACCTTGCGGGCGTGGACCGTCACCAGCACCGACCTGCAACTGGACGAGCTCGTCGTCAGCGGGCCGGAGCCGTTCATCGTCGCCGCCGCGAAGGCCATGCGGATCGACACCCTGCGGATCATCGACACCGGCCTCGACCCGGTCACCGCCGAGCGTGAGCAGTGGGACGACGGCAACAACACCTTGGCGATCGGTCCGCGGCTCTGCGTGGCGTACGAGCGAAACACCGAGACGAACGCCCAGCTGGAGCGGAACGGGATCGAGGTGATCCGGATCCCCGGCTCCGAGTTGGGCTCGGGCCGGGGAGGTCCGCGTTGCATGTCCGCACCGATCGTGCGGGCTTCGTCTGCTTTGACGCTTGGCGCTTGATCAGCGCAGCGGCTGGAGGCGGCCGAGCAGCCCCTGCTTGCTGCGGCGCTCGGCGGCGGTCAGCGGCTCGCTGACGGCGAGGGCTTCGGCGTACCGCTTCGTGAACTCGGCGACCGGCGCCTCCCACTCCTCGGCGTCCACCTCGAGCGGCAGGTCCCACACGGGCGCGAGGAGCCCGTGCGCGCGGAACATGCCGGCAAACTTGGTGTTGTCGCCCAGCAGCAGCCCGCCACCCGCCGACAGCCGCGACAGCGCGTCGAGCGCCCGGTCCTCGTCGTCGCCGAGGACGAGCCGGACGTGGGCCCGGTCGGTGACGCGGCACCAGTACGTCGCCGGCGCCGCCGACAGACGGACCGTCGGGAAGATGCTCGCGTTGGCCCGCTCCAGCGACGCCCGCACGTTCGGGTCGTCGGTGGCGTTGTCCTCGAGCCAGAACTCGAAGCCCGTGTGCACGGTGATGTCCAGCGGCGCGTTGACGATCACGTCCTGCAGCCGCGGCCCGACCCCCGGCAGCGCCGGGATGTTGACCGTCTGCCCGGTCGGCGTGTCCAGCGCGCACTGCAGCGCCACGGCCAGGTCACGGGACACGTCCCCGGACTGCACGTGCCGCTGCAGCCCGATGAACACCCGCCCGTCGGGCTTCGTCATCGCCGGCCACGCCATCGGCAGCACGGTGGCGAGAATGACGGGCCGGTCGCCGTACTTCTCGGCCAGCTCGGGCGCCAGCTTCAGCGGCGCCGAGGCGGCCGGCACCAGCTCACGCAGCGCGATCCACTCCGGCTCGTCGGCCAGCCCCTCGAACGGCCGCCCCACGTAGACGTCACGAATCTTCTGGCGCTTCTCACCCTCGGCGGACCGGCCACGGGGGGTTTTCGCTCGCTTGCTCACGGCGACCCAGCCTAGGCGGTCCGAAACCCCCACGGGCAAAGACCCACCACCCCGGGCGCGTCACTCACCCACCAGCGCCACCACCTGACCGACAAGTCGGAAATGTCGCCCACCTCATCGCCGCCGTTCGCCGACGGTATTCTCAGTTGGACTTGTACAGCGCCCCACCCGGCACACAGACGCACCGACCAGTCGCAGACAGTAAGATGCGAAAGGTCAATTAGTTCGGCGGGTGTAAGGTTGCTGTAGATCGGCCAGGCAGCGACCAACCGGCCCGCATCCGCTTCACTCGGCCGCTATCGGCCACCACCCCTGTCAGCGGCGCCCAGTTCGACGAACTCTCGCGCCCGGTCGACCAGTCCGGGGACCGGGGTCAGGCAGACGCCGACATGCCGCGCGCACGCGCGTGAGGCTGCCGCGCGACAGCGCTGGCAGTGCGAGCGCAGCGAGCATGGGGGTGCGGGTGGGAACCCCCGCCGGGCCCCGCCGCGGAGCGGTGGGGGGATTGCAGGGTTACAGCGTGGCCCAGACGCATTGGCCTAGGCCGTCGCGTTCGACGCCCCAGTGGGTGGCCAAGGCGGCGACGATGGTCAGGCCGCGGCCGTCGACGGCGTCGGGGGCGGCGACGCGGAGTTCGGGGCCTGCGGGGGAGCCGCCGTCGGTCACGCGGATCTCCAGCGTGTCGTCGGGGAGCAGGCGCCACGCGACGCGGATGACGTCGCCGGGAAGGGGGGCGGCGTGGCGGACGGCGTTGCCGACGAGTTCGGCGGCGATGGCGACGGCGTCGTCGAGGCGGTCCGCGGTGACGAGGGTGTCGAGCTCGTGGGCCAAGCGGTGGCGGGCAAGGTGGGCGCCCCGGGCGTGGTGGGGCACCACGACGCACCAGGCGCGCTCCGCGATGGTTGTGGACACGCTCTCAAGCCTCCCCGAGGGCATCTGCGTCGGCGCGGGGCAGTCGCACCTCGGCGATGGTCCCGCCGCCTTGGCGTGGACGCAATGATACCCATCCATGTTGACGCTCAACGATCCTACGCACCAGATACAGCCCCAGTCCGACGCCGCCGCGGGTGCGTTGGTCGCCGGTCTCCAGTTGCCAGAAACGCTCGAACGCCCGCTCGACGTGCTCCGGGCGGATGCCGATGCCTCGGTCGGCGACCCTGAACCAGACTGACTGCTCGTCTGCACCCGCGGTCAGATCCGCTTCTACCCAATTCAGTGAGTATTTACCCGCATTCGTGACGAATTCCGCAAGGATCGTCGCGAGGGTGGCGCGCTCGCCCAGGGCCTTCGGCAAGCATTGCGGCAGGGAAACGGCCAGCGTGCGGCGCTGCTCAGGGCTCAGGTCGTCGACCGCGGTGGTGAGGGTGTCGATCAGGTCGAACGGCAGCAGCGCCGAGGCGTCGCCGGGGTTCGCCTCGTCGCCGACGGCGTTCAGGAGGCGGTCGACGAGCCTGCTGAGCTCGCGGGCGCGCTGGCCGACGACGTACACCGCCTCGCGGCGGGAGCCCTCGTCGAGGGACTCCCAGTGCTCGACGAGCGTGTCGGCGTACCCGCGGATGACGGTGATCGGGGTCCGCAGCTCGTGCCCGGTGAGGGCGATGAACAGGTCCCTGCCGTCGGAGGGCTGGTCGGCCCGGGCGTGGAACGACACAGCGATGTCGGTGGAGCCGGGCACGGTGGCGGCGCGGATCTGGATCCAGGTGCCGCAGGCCATCTGATGCTCAACGATCTCGCCGCCAGCGGGCGAGCCACCGCCAGTGAGCGAGTCGCCGCCGGCGAGCGAGCCACCGCCGGCGAGCGAGCCACCGCCGGCGGCCGGAGAAGTCGAAGGCAACGGGAAAGGCCACGGCTCGCCGATCGCCGCCTCGGGTGAGCGCGCGGTGAGCAGGGCGGCGGCCGGGTTCCAGGTGCGCACCAGATGGTCGGCGTCGAGCAGGGCGAACGGCTCCCCCACGGGGTCGAGCACCGGCCCGCCGTCGTGGATCGGCAGGCCCCGCCCCAGCGAGTACTGGAGGCCGACGAGCCCCGCGAGAAAGGCGAGGGCGGCGCGTTCGCCGGCGCCGGCGGTGCCTTCGGTGTCGCGGTAGCCGCCGACGAGCACCCCGACGGCGGTCTTGCCGGCGGTGACCTCGGCGGCGACGAAGCGGTGCAGGCCGCGCCCGCGGAGGTGTTCGCCGCCGACGGTGCCGAGCAGGTCGACGGGGAACTCGCGGACCCTGGACCCGTACTGCAGCAGGCCGCGCAGCGTCGGATGGATGAGGTCGACGGGGCGGCCGAGGGACCAGTCGAGCGCTCCCGCGGCGGCGACGACGCGCCCGCTGTCGTGCCCGTACTCGACGAAGGCCGCCCCCGCCGCGCCGGTCGCGTCGACGGTGACGTCGACGGTGCGCTGGAGTGCGGGGAGCCCGCCGTCACCGGTCGCGAGCTGCTCGGCGATCTCGGCCAGGCCGCCGAACACGGCGGTGGCGTCGACCGGACCGCGAGCATCGACCATGATGCGAGTCTGCCTCCCCACGCTTCGCTTTGAAAGCCCAATGCCCAAACTTCTCGACGTGCGATTCCGGTGACCTCGATGGGCGTGACGACGGATTCCGCAGTGGTCAGTCGCGCAGGCCCATTTCCTTGAGCCGTTCGATCACGAATGCGGGCCGGTCGGAGATTATGCCGTTGACCTTGAGTTTTACCACCAGGTCGACGTCGTCGGGTTCGTTGACGGTCCACACGTACACGGGGAACCCCCGCCGGTGGAGGCGTTCGACGAGCTCGGGGGAGGCGCGCAGGAGTGAGACCCCGGGGCCGCCGATGCTGCTGCCGGGTGGGAGCCAGCCGATGCGGCTCGGCACGGACCAGACGTCGATGAGCATGACGGTGGGCAGGGCGGGTGCGAGCTGCCGGACCCGGCGCACGGCGTTGGCGGAGAACGACATCATCGTGACGTGGACGGGCTGTTCTTCGCTGGGGCGGTCCAGGCCGTACCGGCGGAGGAGCTTGAGCAGCGCGGTTTCGACGGCGGCGCCGTAGCGGGTGGGGTGTTTCGTCTCGATGAGCAGCCGCATGGGCCGGCCGGCGTCGACGGCGAGGCCGAGGAGTCGGTCGAGGGTGAGGACCCGGCCGCGCCACTGGTCGTCGGTGAGCTTGCGTTCGGTGATGAGCTCGTCGGGTGATTCGGGCAGGTCGGTGCGCCACGAGCCGAAGTCGAAGCGGTCGAGGTCGGCGAGGGTCTGCACGCTGACGCGGCCGCGGCCGTCGCTGGTGCGGTCGATGCGGGAGTCGTGGAGGCAGACGAGGTGGCCGTCGCGGGTCAGCCGGACGTCGCATTCGAGGCCGTCGGCGCCTTCCTCGATGGCGAGGAGGTAGGCGTCCAGGGTGTGTTCGGCGTGCCGGTACGACGAGCCCCGGTGCGCGAACACCCACGGCCGCTCAGGCGACCCGGGGAGCACCGCCGTCCTCGCTCACCATGGGCCGGCCGGCGGCCGCCCAGTCGGACATGCCGCCGTCGAGGTTGGTGGCGCGGGTGAGCCCCTGCTGCTGCAGGTAGGCGACGACCTGCGCGGAGCGGCCGCCGACGCGGCAGACGACGATGACGTCGCGGTCGGCGGGGATCTCCTCGATCCGCGTCGGGATCTGCATCATCGGCAGGTGGTGGGCGTCGGGTGCGTGGCCGGCGGTCCATTCGTCGTCCTCGCGGACGTCGAGGATGTAGGCGTCGGCAGCTACCTCGTCGACCGTGACGGTCGGCACAGCGGATCCCCTGAACACGGTCCCAGCCTATAGAGGCTCAGATCGGGTTGACCCAGGTGGGGTTCTCCACCGCCCACGAGTCGAGCGAGTCGTTGACCATCGCGCTGTACAGCGTCTGCGCCTCTTCGAGTGCGACGACGTAGGAGATGCCGCCGATGTCCTGCGGCTCGGACGGCACGGTGAGGCCGACCAGGCTGCTGGGGCGGACGTTGCGGAGCCCGAACATGAGCTCCTCGAGGGCGACGCCGTTGGTGTCGACGGTGAGGGCGCTGCCGATGGCCCGGATGAACTTGTCGAGGGCGATCGGGTTGGTGGTCAGGTTCTGCTGCTGCGCCTTGGTGAGGATGGCGCGGATGAACTTCTGCTGGTTCTTCTGCCGGTCGTAGTCGCCGTTGGCGAGGCTCTTGCGCTGCCGGACGAGGTCGAGGGCCTGCCACGACTCGAGGTGGTGGCAGCCGACGTTGTACACCGCGGGGCGGCCGCCGTGCTCGGGTGACAGGTAGTTGCCCTTGTCGTCGTAGCCGAGGTGGATCGAGGTGACCTTCTGGTCGATGCACATGTCGACGCCGCCGAGGATGTCGACGGCGGCCTTGAAGCCGTCGAAGTTGACGATGGCGGCGCCGTCGAAGTGGATGCCGAGCAGTTCGGTGAGGGTTTCGGCGAGGAGCTGGACGCCGCCCGTGCCGCCGCCGCCGTACTGGAACGCGCCGTTGATCTTCTCGTGGTTGGCGCCGCGGAACCCGGTGGGCTCGAACGCGGGGATCTTCACGCGGAGGTCGCGGGGGATCGACAGCAGGTACGCCCGGTCGAGGCTGGCCGGGATGTGCACGATGATGATCGAGTCGGAGCGCTGCCCGTCCTCGGGGTCCTTGGCTCGCAGGTCGGAGCCGAGGAGCAGGAAGTTGAGCGGGCCGGTGATGGCGCTGCGGCGCTCGTCCTTCTTGTCGTCGTTGCCGGCGCGGGAGTTGGCGCCGAGGAGTTTCTCCTGGTGGACGCTGTTGCTGTACCGGTTGGCGAGGACCTGTGAGCCGGTGACGGCGGTGGCGGAGACGAGGACGAGGAGCGCGCCGACGACGACGAGCAGCTTGGCCCAGATGGGGTCGCGTCCGGGCAGGGCGGCCTTGCGGGCCTTGCGCTTCTGCCGGCGGGTGAGGGGCTTCGCTGCGGCGGCGACGTCCGATGCGGCACTGTCGGCGTTTTCGGCAGGTGTACCGGCGGTGCCGGCGTCACCGTCCGCATCCCCGGAGGCGGCGGCGGTCTCGGAAGCCCCGGAGGCGGTCTCGGAAGCGCCAGAGGCGGCGGTCTCGGAAGCCCCGGAGGCGGCGGTCTCCTCAGTGGCGCCTTCCTCGGCATCACCGGTGGCGGCGGCTGTCCCTGAAGCGGGCGCGGATGCGGAGGCGGCGGCCTCGCCTGAATCGCCGGACACGGTGGCAGGTTCGCCGGAAGAATCCGACATATCCGGACCCGCGGAGGTGGCGGCGGGAGGGATTTCGTCGGCCGCACGCGAGGACGTGCCACTCGAAGTCGCGTCAACCGACGCCGCCGGCCCTTCTTCAGGCTTCACCGGCGGATCCTGGTCCTGCTGCATGTCGCCCCCGACTGCGTGCCCGCACGGCGGCGGGGATTTATCCGAGTCTACGTTCGCGGCGGGGATCGTGCCGACCAGCGTCACTGCACAAGATCCGAAGAGATGCCACCAATCAGGCGTTTTCTACTCGGTCAAGGGTGACTCCTGCAATGAGATCTTTACGACAGCCCGGGCATGCAACCCCACAGGTGGGGAGACATGCCCGGGATGCCGGAATAATCACTTCTTGGTCGTCGCCTTCGTCGACGGTGGCGCCGAGCCGCTCGCGGCGGGCTTCGGGGCGTTGGCGGCGGCCCAGTCCGCCATCTTGTCGGTGCGGATCGCGGTGTAGAGCGCCTCGGCCTTCGCCTTGTTGGGCACGACCACGTCCTCACCGTTGATCTTCTTGCTGCCGTCGTGCGGGCTGACCAGGAACGTCAGGTCGTCGCTGCGCAGGTTGCGGAACTGCAGGGCCATGTCGGCGAGCGAGAAGTCCTTGTCGACGGTCATCGCCTTGGTGATCGCCTTGAGGAAGGAGTTGAGCTTCGACGGGTTGCTGACGGTGCCGGAGCTGACCGCCTTGTCGAGGATCGCCTTCATCATCTGCTGCTGGTGGCGCATGCGGGCGAAGTCGCCGTCGGGGAACTGGTAGCGCTGCCGGGCGTAGTCGAGGGCCTCGTCGCCGTTGAGGTGGTTCATGCCCTTCTTGAACTTGCGCTTCGGCGGGTGGACGGAGGTGATGTCGGACTCGATGTTCATGTCGATGCCGCCGAGGGCGTCGATGACCTGCTTGAAGCCGCCGAAGTCGATGAGCAGCACGTGGTCCAGGCGGACGTTGGTGTACTTCTCGATCGTCTCGACGGTCAGCGGCGTGCCACCCCAGGAGAACGACGCGTTGAGCTTGGCGTTGGTGTCGCCGTACGGCGTCGACTTGCTCTTGGGGACGTACACGTACAGGTCGCGGGGCATGGAGACCAGGTACGCCTTGTCGTGGCTCGCCGGGATGTGCATCACGATCATGGTGTCGGTCCGCCACTCCCCGGCCTTGCCCTTGTTGTCGGGGTCGCGGGAGTCGCTGCCGAGCAGCAGGATGTTGAGCGCGCCGTCGGCGACCTTGGCGGGCCGGCCGTTGGTGATCTCCGAGAACGGGTCGTCGCGCTGCAGGCCCGCGTCGACGTAGCGGTAGTAGGCGTAGGCGCCGACGCCGGCGAGCAGCGCGAGCACCATGATCGCGGCGCCGGAGACGAGCGCGATGCGCCCCCAGCGGGGACGGATCTTCTTGCGGCCGGGGTATTCGTTGCCGCCGGGCCGCCGGGGCGGGACGGCCCCGCCGCCACCGCCGCCGCCGGTGCGGGAGGTGGACCCTGAGGCGGGCCGGCCGTAGACGCCTGACGACGACGCCGGGCTGGTCGGTGTGGAGGCGCCGGAGACGCGCGCACGCGCTCCCGCGCTGGGCGGGAGCGAGTTGGGCACTGAGGCGCGACCCGACGAGCCGTTCGAGGCAGGCGTGGTGGACATGAAAACCACGATACGAACCTCCGGCCGCTCCGCCACGCAACTCGGGCGGGCGCGGCACGAAGCGGGGAGAGTCAGCGGCTGCGGAAGTACTCCACGGTGCGCCGCAGGCCCTCCTCGGGGGCGACGGACGGCTCGTATCCGAGCAGCTCACGCGCCTTGGTGAGGTCGGGGCGGCGGCGCTCGGGGTCGTCGGCGGTGCGCGGCAGCAGCGACACGGTCGACGTGCTGTCGGATAGCCGCACGATCGTGTCGGCGAGCTCCAGCATGGTCATCTCGTGCTCGGTGCCGCAGTTGACGGGGCCGGTCTCGCCGGAGTCGAGCAGCAGGAGGATGCCGCGGACGAGGTCCGACACGTGGCAGATGGACCGGGTCTGGGTGCCGGAGCCGTGGACGGTGATCGGCTCGCCGCGCAGCGCCTGCGAGATGAACGTGGGGATGGCGCGGCCGTCGTCGGGGCGCATGCGTTCCCCGTACGTGTTGAAGATCCGCACGATGCCGACGTCGGCGCCGCGGCCGCGCTGGTAGCCCATGGTGGCGGCCTCGGAGAAGCGCTTGGCTTCGTCGTACACGCTGCGGATGCCGATCGGGTTGACGTTGCCCCAGTAGGTCTCCGGCTGCGGGTGGACGAGCGGGTCGCCATACGCCTCGGACGTGGACGCCATCACGAAGCGGGCACCGTCGGTGACGGCGCGCTCGAGCAGCTGGAGGGTGGCGATCGAGCCGACCCGGAGGATCTCGACGGGCAGCAGCTGGAAGTCGGTGGGGCTGGCCGGCGACGCGAAGTGCATGATCGCGTCGAACCTGGCGCTGAGGGCGTCGACGGCCGGCAGCGGCTCGCTGACGTCGGCCTCGACGAGCGTGAATCGAGGGTGGTCGACCAGGTGGGCGACGTTGTCCTTACTGCCCGTGACGAAGTTGTCGAGCACGACGACGTGCGCCCCGCGGGCGATCAAGGCGTCAGCGAGGTGCGAGCCGACGAACCCGGCACCACCGGTGAGGAGGATGCGGTGTCCCTCGCCGTAACGCTGCGCAACAACGACCATGAGACCAGCCTAGCGGCAGTGCACCGGGGTCAGGGAATCGGCGGTACCCCGACCCCGGCGCACTACATCCGGTGGGCGCCGGCCCCCAGGGGGAGCCGGCGCCTGCATCTAGTGGGCGCCGGCTCCGGTGAGGGAGCGGGCCTCCAGTTCGGCGAACTTGTCCGGGTCGCGTTCCTTGCTGGTGAGGGCGCCGAGCGCGGCGAAGATGAACCCGATCGGGATCGAGATCAGGCCCGGGTTCTCCAGCGGGATGGGCGCCGGGGTGGTGCAGCTGAACAGGGCCGTCGCGTTGGAGACCTCTTTCGACTTCACGTCGACGCCGCAGGTCTTGGCCTGCGCGGCGGTGAGGGTGGCCGGGGTGCGGGCGTCGCTGACGCCGCCCCACGCGATGGGGCTCATGAGCACGATGCCGACGGCGGAGATGAGGCCGGCGTAGATGCCCCAGGTCGCGCCGCGGGTGTTGAACTTCTTCCAGAAGAGGGAGAAGAGGATCGCCGGCAGGTTCGCCGACGCCGCGATCGCGAACGCGAGCGCCACGAGGAACGCGACGTTGAGGTTGCGGGCGAAGATGCCGAGGACGATCGCGACGGCGCCGATGACGAACGCGGAGTACCGGGCGACGACGACTTCCTGCCGTTCGGTGGTCTGCCCGCGCTTGATCACGTTGGCGTACAGGTCGTGCGCCAGCGACGACGACGACGCGAGGGTGAGCCCGGCGACGACGGCGAGGATGGTGGCGAAGGCGACCGCGGCGATGATGGCGAGCAGTAGCGAGCCGCCGAAGTCGCCGCCGAGGTACCGCTTGCCGAGGGCCTCGGCGAGCTGCGGCGCGGCGGTGTTGCCGCCGGGGTCCTGGGCGAGGATCGCCTGGCGGCCGACGAGCGCGGCGGCGCCGAAGCCGAGGGCGAGCGTCATCAGGTAGAAGACGCCGATGATGCCGATGGCCCAGACGACGCTCTTCCGGGCGGCCTTCGCGTTGGGCACGGTGTAGAAGCGGATCAGGATGTGCGGCAGGCCGGCGGTGCCGAGCACGAGCGCGAGACCCAGCGAGATCAGGTCGAGCTTGCTGGCGAGTGTCGCGGCGGCGTTGCCGGCGATGTCGCGGCCGTAGCGCAGGCCGGGCTGCAGGAACGACTCCGGCGGGGTGCGGCCGGACTTGGCGGCGGCCTCGCCGAGCAGCGACGACAGGTTGAACTTGAACGCGGCGAACACCATCAGCGTCAGCAGCAGGGCGCCGAGCATGAGCATGAACGCCTTGACGATCTGGACGTAGGTGGTGCCCTTCATGCCGCCGACCGTCACGTAGACGATCATCAGCACGCCGATGAGCGCGATGGTGACGATCTTCGCGGTCTCCGCGGTCATGCCCATGAACGTGTCGCCGGCCTTGATGCCGAGCAGGAGGGCGACGAGGGCGCCGGCGCCGACCATCTGCGCCAGCAGGTAGAAGATCGACACGATGATCGTGGAGATCGAGCCGGCGGTGCGGACGGGTGCCTGCCGCATCCGGAACGCTAGGACGTCGGCCATCGTGTAGCGGCCCGAGTTGCGCATGAGCTCGGCGACCAGGAGCAGCGCGACGAGCCAGGCGACGAGGAAGCCGATCGAGTACAGGAAGCCGTCGTAGCCGTTGAGGGCGATGATGCCGGCGATGCCGAGGAAGCTCGCCGCCGACATGTAGTCGCCGCCGATCGCCATGCCGTTCTGGAAGCCGGTGAAGGACCGGCCGCCGGCGTAGAAGTCGGCGGCGCTCTTGGTCTGCCGGCTGGCCCAGATGGTGATCGCGAGGGTGGCCGCGACCAGGACGACGAACAGCGTGAGCGTCAGCGTCCGGGTGGTGGTCGCCCCTACCGCGAGGGTGACGTCGTTCATTCGGGGCTCCCTTCGATCTTGGCGCGCAGCTCGTCGGCGAGGGGGTCGACGCGACGGTCGGCGTAGCGGGTGTACAGCCAGGCGATGAGGAACGTCGACACGAACTGCAGCAGCCCGAAGATCAACGCGATATTGATGTGCCCGACGACCTTCGTGCTCATGAAGTCGCGGGCGTACGCGGAGAGCAGCACGTAGAGCGCGTACCAGACGAGGAACGCGGCGGAGACGGGGAAGACGAAGCGTCGCAGGGCGCGGCGCAACGCGTCGAACTCCGGGGTGTTGGCGACGGCGACGTACCGGTTGTCGTCCGTGCCGGCCGGCACCGGCGTTTCGGTGCTCATGGGGGGATCACCACCTGCCATTTGGGGTGTGGGTACGCGCACGGTAGGAACCCGCCGCGCGGCGGTGAAGATCCCTGGGCGGGCCCGGCGGCCCGCTGCGCCCAACGGCGGGTTCGGTGCGCCGAGTGACAGCGGTCACACCGTTTAACGGCTTGAATGCGTCGCGCGGCGGCGCCTGGGGTTCGGTGGCGTGGAGACCCTGCCGCTTGCGGTGGGGCGGCTGGTAAGAGCGTCTATATCGAGGTGTACCGACCCCGGTGGTGGAGCAGGGGCTTCGCCACGGTGTCGCTCAGGTCGACGTGACGGATGGTCGCCTCGACGAGCAGCGACCAGCCGAACGCCCGGGCACCGTCGAGCCCGCAGCCGGCCCACGGGTAGCCGCGCGGGACCGGCCCGAACTCCGTGGACTCCCAGTCGCCGGTCGAGAAGAGCCCGCCGGGTGCGGGCATGAGCCCCGCGAACCGCTCGGCGAGCTGGTTGTCGCCCTCGGCGAGCGGCACGACCGCGAACCGGCCGGACGCCTCGATCGCCGTCCACAGGTCGCTCTCGTCGTCGACCAGCCCGGCGACCCGGCCCGGGTCGCCGTCGACGACCAGCATCGACGACACGGTCAGCCCGGCGGGCGCGCCGGCGCCGGCCGAGGTCCACAGCGTCACCGCGGCCGGGAGGCGCCCGCGGAGCCGCCGCAGCGGCGAGCGCTGGTCGTCCGGTGTGGCGAACGGATCCGAGGCGTGGATGCTCACCGGCTCATTGTCCGCTGTTCCCGGCCGCGGACCCGGAGGAACCCTCCGGGTGGGCTACGCCCGCTTCGGGGTGACGGCGACGAGGACCTCCGGGGCGCGCCGCTCCAGCAGGCTCCCGGCGAGGCGGGTGCCGGTCCAGGCGAGCCCGGACCCCCACAGCAGCCCGGCCGGCAGCAGCACCCACGCGAACCCGTCGGGGAGCAGGAAGAACGCGACGATCAGCGGCGCCGTCAACGCCCAGGTGGCGAGCATGCAGACGAGGGACAGCATGCTCTTCGCGCTGCCCTGGCCGGTGTTCATCGCGAACGGGTTGGTGGTGTCGGGCATCGGGTAGGGGGCGAGCACCGACGTGATGCCGGCGGCGCCGACGGAGATGCCGAACGCGCACAGGCCGACGCCGAGCGCCGCGGGCAGCTGGTCGGTGTGGCCGGCGATCACCGACACGACGACGGTGCCGGCGGCCAGCAGCGGGAACGCGAGGATGCCGACGCCGGCGGCGCGGGCCGCGAGCTCGACCTGGCCGGGGACGTTCGTGAGCATGTGCAGCGCGTAGGCGGTGCCGTCGTTGCCGAACTGGTTCACCAGTACCAGACCGACGAACGCGCCGGCGAACAGCAGGGAGAACACGAGGGCGCCGCCGCTCATGCCGGCGCTCTGCCGGGCCGCCTCCTGCTCGTCGGAGCCGCCGCCGAAGCCGAACGTGAACGCGAACGGCACGACGATGGACGCGGCGAGCAGCGAGATCAGGCTGGCGCGGCGGCGTGGGTCGCGGAACCAGTAGCGGACCTCCCGGGCGACGAGGCCGGTGAACCGGCCGGCGGGCCAGGACCGCAGGACGCCCGGCAGGAACGCCCGGACGGGCCGCTTGTCGATGGCCTTGACCTTCTTCGCCGCGCCGGTCGAGGCGGTGCCGAGCATCGCGGACTCGATCGTCTGCAGCCACCACCACAGCAGCGCGGCGACCCCGGCGACCCCGATCGCGAGGCGGGCCGCGACGAGCGCCCAGTCGCCCTCGATCGCGTCGACGTAGGCGACGAACGGCGCCGCGAGGGGCGTCCACGACAGGACACCGCCGATCGTGGTGGCCTGCTTGGACTCGCCGTTCTCGACCAGGGCGAAGATCAGCTGGAAGACCGGGTTGCAGGAGATGCCGGCGAGGGCGATCAGCAGCGCCGCCAGGTCCCGGACCTTCCGCGAGCGGAGCATGCCCGCGAACGCGCTGGTGACGGCGCGGCTCGCGGCGACGCACACGGCGAGGCCGACGGCGGCGCCGAGGACGGCGACGGCACCCGCGGCGACGCCGCCGTCGCCGACCGCGCCGACGGTGGAGCCGAGCGCGGCGAGCAGGGTGACGACGGGTGGGATGCCGACGAACGCGGCGCCGAGCATGCCGAGCGCGAGGGTGCGGCGGGGCACGGGCAGCAGCGCGAACCTGGCCGGGTCGAGGGTCTCGTCGACGCCGAAGAACAGCAGCGGCACCAGGATCCAGGCGAGGACGAGCCCGGTGCCGGCGAACGCGGCGAGGGTCGGGCGCAGGTTGTCGCCGGTGGAGCTGCTGGCGGCGAACACGCTCACCCCGATGAACGCGGCCCACAGCCCGAAGATGATGCCGAGGACGAAGAGCCAGACGCGGGACTTCTTGCCCCGCATCGTGTTGCGCAGGATGCGCAGCTTCAGCCGGACGAAGTCGGTGACCTTCGGGGCGCCGCCGCGGATCGGCTCGGGCCGCGTCGCGAGCACCCCGTCGTCGGGTGCCGCGCGTGGCTGGGGGACGTGCGGCTCGGGGGTCACAGCCACGACAGCTCAGCGCCCGTCGCGACCCGGCCGCCGACGACGTCGACGAACACGTCCTCGAGCTCCCGGCCGCCCTTCACCTGCTCGGTGGTGCCGACGACCTTGATCTGGCCGTCGGCGAGGATGGCGATGTGGGTGCAGAGCCGCTCCACGACCTCCATCACGTGGCTGGAGAAGATCACGGTGCCGCCGTTTCGCACGTACCGGATGAGGATGTCGCGGATGAGGGCGGCGGAGACCGGGTCGACGGCTTCGAAGGGCTCGTCGAGGACCAGCAGCCGCGGCGCGTGCAGCAGCGCGCAGGCCAGGCCGATCTTCTTCTTCATGCCGGCGGAGTAGTCGACGACGAGGGTGCGGCCGGCGTCGGCGAGGCCGAGGACGTCGAGCAGCTCGGCGGCGCGGCCGTCGATGACGTCCTGCGGCAGGCCGCGCAGCAGGCCCGTGTAGGCGAGCAGCTCGCTGCCGGTGAGCCGGTCGAACATGCGGGCCGAGTCGGTCAGCGCGCCGAGGCGGCGCTTCGCCTCGACGGGGTCGGACCAGACGTCGTGGCCGAGGACGTACGCGTGGCCGGCGTCGGGGCGCAGCAGCCCGACCGCCATCGACAGCGACGTCGTCTTGCCGGCACCGTTGGGCCCCAGCAGGCCGAAGAACGACCCGGTCGGCACGTCGAGGTCGACGCCGGCGACCGCGACCTTCTGGTCGAATCGTTTGGACAGCCCCCGCAGCGCGAGAGCCGAGGCAGGCTCGCGATCTGTCACAGCATGACCGTATGTCACGCCAGCATCGCCCGCCAGGGTGGTCACATCCGCAGCGCGTCCGGCGCGTGCAGGCGGAGCATGATCGCGCCGAGGTCCTTGGGCAGGCGCTGCCGGGTGAGCAGCGAGACGGTGATCATGACCAGGAAGGCGAGCGGCACGCTCCACGCGGCCGGCTGGGTGGTCAGGACGCCCGCCCAGCCCGGCAGCGGCCCGCCGAGCACCGTGAGCAGCACCGCACCGGCCGCGGCGCCGCCGCCGGCGACGATCCCGGCGGCCGCGCCGATCCCGGTCAGGCCGCGCCACCAGATGCCGAGGACGAGCAGCGGGCAGAAGCTGGACGCGGCGACGGCGAACGCGAGGCCGACGACCTGCGACACGTCGAGGCTCGCGACGAACAGGGCGAGCAGCAGCGGCACGACCCCGGCGACGAGCGCGGAGCGGCGGAAGTCGCGGACCGAGCCGTGGCCGAGCACGTCGGTGGACAGGACCCCGGCGACGCTCGTGAGCAGCCCAGACGACGCCGACAGGAACGCCGCGAACGCGCCCGCGGCGACGAGCGCGCTGAGCAGCTGGCCGGTGAGGCCGCCGCCGAGCGCCGCCGACGGCAGGAGCAGCACGACCGCGTCGGTGTTGCCGGTCATCAGCAGCTGCGGTGTGTACACGCGGCCGAGCACCCCGTACAGGGTCGGGGTCAGGTAGAAGACGCCGACGAGCCCGAGGACGACGAGCGTGGTGCGGCGGGCGGCGGCGCCGTCGGCGTTGGTGTAGAAGCGGACCAGCACGTGCGGCAGGCCCATCGTGCCGAGGAACGTGGCGAGGATCAGCGAGTACGTCGCGAACAGCCCCTGCGAGCGGTCGCCGGGCAGCAGCCAGTCCGTCGGCGACTCGGCGGAGACGGCGACGACCTTCGGTACCGACGCGGCCGCCGGGAACTCGATGGCGGTGTCCGGGTCCGCGTCGTGCTCGCCGACCGTGAGCAGCACGGCGCCGTCGACCGCGGCCCCGTCGATGCGGCCGTGCGCGGTGACCGGCGTCTGGACGGTGACGATCAGCCGGGTCGGGTGGTCGACGGTGACGGTCGTCACGGCCGGGAACGTCGGGCCGTCCGGCGCGGTGAGGGCGGGCCGGCCGTCGGACTGCCACTGCATGAGCAGGAACACGAACGGCACGGCGAGGGCGGTGAGCTTCAGCCAGTACTGGAACGCCTGCACGAACGTGATGGACCGCATCCCGCCGAGCGCGACGTTCAGGGTGACGACGACACCGACGAGCAGCGCCCCCAGCGCGTACGGGGCGCCGGTCACCGTCTGCAGGGTCAGGCCGGCGCCCTGCAGCTGCGGCACGAGGTAGAGCCAGCCGATGAACATGACGAACGCGGTCGCGAGCTTGCGCAGCCGCTTCGAGCGGAGCCTGACCTCGCAGAAGTCGGGGAGGGTGAACGCACCCGAGCGGCGCAGCGGGGCGGCGACGAAGAGCAGCAGCGCCAGGTAGCCGGCGGCGAACCCGACCGGGTACCAGAGGACGTCGACGCCGTGTTTGAGGATGAGACCGGCGACGCCGAGGAAGCTGGCGGCCGACAGGTACTCGCCGCTGATCGCGGCCGCGTTCCAGGTCGGGCTGACCATGCGGGACGCGACGAGGAAGTCGGAGGTCGTGCGGGCGAACCGCAGCCCGTACAGACCGATGGCGACGGTGATGAGGGTGACCGCGATGACCGCGATGACCGAAGGCAGCCCGAAAGAACTCATGACTGCTGGTGGGACCTGTCCTCGACCAGCGCGACGAACTCGGCCTCGTTGCGTTCGGCGAGGCGGACGTAGGCGTACCCGACGGCGAACAGGAACGGGTAGGCGGCGACCCCGAGCAGCAGCCACGGCACCGAGATCCCGAACAGGTGCGCCCTGCCGAGCGCGGGCGCGGCCGCGAACAGCAGCGGCAGCCCGCCGAGCCCGACCGCGACGACCGCCGCGAGCCGCACCGCGACGGCCAGCTGGGCGCGCACGAGCCCGCGGGCGAGGGCGGCCCCGACCGGGCTCTGCTCCTCCAGCTCCGCGCGGGTGCGGGCGGGGTCGATGGGGGCGCGGGCGACGTCACCGAGCACCACGCGGACCCGCGGGGTGGGTGGCTCCATGTCCCGCAGTCTCGCAACGAGCGTGAATCAAGTGCAAGGGGCCGACACCCCCCGTTTGAGCGTCGGCCCCCCGCGCTTCGCTAGTACCGCCGGGAGCAGGGATAGTCGTCGGCGGACATCACCTCGGGCACGATCCGGCGGGCCTCGGCGCGGCCCAGGTTCCAGCCGCGCCAGTCGTCGCCGTCGTGCACGTCGGCGGAGATGCGGCTGAGCGTGCACTCGCGGGCGCCGGGCGGCAGCTTGTCCAGTGCCGGCGCGGCGTCCGCGGACAGCCTCGACAGGTACCAGAGGTCGGCGTTCTTGTAGGCGAACCGGTCGACGTTCTGCTCCGCGATGAACCGGTCCGGGTTCAGCACCGCGAGCCCCAGCAGCGTGACGACCCACAGGGCGACCGCGGCCCGCGGCAGCCAGCGCGTCGCCGGCACGACCCCCGCCACCATGATCAGGACGAAAAGGCCGCCGAGCCACAGCTCGAACGCGCTGACCAGGACGCGGAGGCGGCTGAAGCCGTACGCCTGCTCGTAGACGTCCATCCGCCACAGCGCGGACACCACGACGACGAGCGCGCCCAGCGACAGCAGCCCCAGGACCACCCGCAGCAGCGCCCGCTCGCGGGCCGTCTCCCGGGACGCCTTGCGGGCCGTCACCGCGATCACGACGAGCGTGAGCAGTGTGACGACGAGCAGCTGCCAGAAGCCCTTCCGCGCGTATTCGGCGAACGTGAGGCCGGCGGTGCGCATCACGTAGTCGCGGTCGCCGAACAGGACCGCGACCTGCACGCCGACGAAGATCCCGAAGACGGCGAGGACGGCGCCGACGGGGACGACCCACTCGTACCAGCGGACCACCCGCCCCTGCCGTGGCCGGCCGTCGCCGAGGGTGGACGGGTTGTGCAGCAGGAACGCCCCGCCGAACGTGAGCCAGGCGGCGACGGCGCCGACGAACAGCCACCGGAACGGCGTGCTGAGCGACAGGTCGGGCAGGATCGTCTGCACGATCTGGTCGAACGCGGCGTCGGCGCTGGCGAACAGCGCCCCGAAGACGACGAGCAGCAGCACGCCGAGCCCGATCGAGCCGAGCAGCCGCGTCGCGCCGGACGCGCCTTCCTTCGCCCGGGCCCGGCTCATGCCGTACCGGACCCACGGCAGCGACCGGAACCCGGCCATCGGCAGGTTGACCAGCGCCGCGAAGACCGCCGGGACCCTCCGGCCGGCGCCGACGGCGAGCGCGACGCTGCCGAACGCGGCCAGGACGCACAGGAAGAACAGCCAGCCCGCGGCCCGGAACACCCCGACGGACAGCAGCGCCACGGTGGCGGCGCTCCAGCAGGTGGCCTCGACCACGCTGGTGCCGCGCTGCTTCGGATCCATCCGCAGCAGCACGACCAGCAGGGCGACGACGAGCGCGAGGCCGGCGACGGGCCAGCCGATGCCGGGCCGGTCCAGCGGCAGGGCGGCGGCCGCGACGACCGCGGTGACCAGGCCGCCGATGAGGACGGCGGGGCCCGCGGCGACGCTGCGGACCGGCCAGTGCCGCTGGAACAGGGTCGGGTGCGGCGGGCCGAGCCGGACCGGGCTGATCAACGCCGGGTTCGGCGGGGTCGGTGCCGGGTGTTGCGGATGGGTCGGCGGCGCGAGCGTCGCGACCGCTCCCGGTGGCCCGCCGTGCCCCTGTTGCCGCTGCTCCTGGTGTACGGGGTGCGGTGGTTGCGGCGGAGCCTTTCGCACCCCTCCAGGCGGCGACGGTGGCCTCGGTTGTTGCGGAGCGGGGTCGTGCCGTTCCAGCGGGCGCGGTACCGGAGGCGGCGGCTTCTCCGTCGGGGTCGGCTCGACCGGTGCTGGCTGCTTGTCCGTCGCGGGCGGCGCGGGTGGCGTCGGCTGCTTGTCCGGCGCGGGTGGCGTCGGCTGGGCGGGGACGGTGGGGCGGTGCGGACCGTCGGATGGTTCCGTCGGGGACGACATGTCGGACTCCGGAGGGTATGAGGATCCGCGCGTCCGGCTGTCGCCGGACACGTACTGAAGACGCTTGGATCAGACGGGCAGGGTGACCCGGATGCGGCAACCCGCCATGCCATCCGGTTGCTCGATGACCGCGATCGTGCCGTTGTGCAGCTCGATGAGCCACTGGGCGATCGCCAGCCCCAGACCCGTGCCGCCACCGGACGCGCGGGCGCCGCGGGTGAAGCGTTCGAAGACCCGCTCCCGCTCCGCGTACGGGATGCCGGGCCCCTCGTCGGCGACCTCGATCATCACCCGGTCGCCGTCGCGCCGGCCGATGATCGTGACGGTCCCGCCGTCGGGGCTGTGCCGGGTCGCGTTGTCGACCAGGTTGGTCAGGACGTGGTGCAGCCGCGCCCGGTCGGCACTGACCAGGGCGTTCTCCGGGAAGGCGCAGAACAGATACTCGACCTTGTAGCCGGCGGCGGTGGCCTTCACCTCGGCCTCGGCCACCACCTCGATGAGCAGGTCCTCGATCCGGAAGTCCTCCCGGTCCAGCGGGACCACGCCGGCGTCGAGGCGGGACAGGTCGAGCAGCTCGGTGACGAGCCGCCCGAGGCGTTCGGTCTGGGCGAGCGCGGTCCGCAGCGTCGCCGGGTCGGGCTGGACGACACCGTCGACGACGTTCTCCAGTACAGCCTGAACCGCCGAGATCGGGGTCCGCAGCTCGTGCGAGACGTTGGCGATCAGCTCGCGGCGCTGCTGGTCGGCGGCGGCGAGCTCGGCGGCCATCTGGTTGAACGCGACGGCGAGCTGGCCGACCTCGTCCTTCGACGTCGCCCTGACCCGGGCGGAGTAGTCGCCGCGGGCCATCGCCTGCGCCGCGGCGGTCATGTCGCGCAGCGGCGACGTCACCCCGCGGGCCAGGACCTGCGAGGTGAGCAGCCCGACGGTCAGCGCGATCTCCGTCGTCGTCGGCGGGATCCAGCCGATGCCGATCCAGAACACGCCGAGGCCCGCGCCGGCGGACGCGACGAGCAGCACCGCGAGCTTCAGCTTGATCGAGCGCAGCGGGTCGAGCGGCCGGGGCAGCAGGTCCAGGAAGTGCTTCATGTGGTCTCCAGCGCGTACCCGACTCCGTGGACGGTCCGGATCAGGTCGGACCCGAGCTTGCGGCGCAGCGCCTTGATGTGGCTGTCGACGGTCCGGGTGCCCGACGCGTCCGCCCAGCCCCACACCTCGGCGAGCAGCCGCTCCCGGGGCAGGACCGTGCGGGGGCGGGTCGCGAGGTTCACCAGCAGGTCGAACTCGGTCGGCGTCAGGTGCGCCTCGACGCCGCCGCGGCTGACCCGCCGCTGCGCCCGGTTGATCTCCAGGTCGCCGAGGACGATCGGGGTGGCGTCCGGGTCCGGCTGGGACTGCGCCAGCCGCTCCAGGCGCCGCAGCAGCACGTGGACGCGGGCGGCGAGCTCCCGCATCGAGAACGGTTTGGTGAGGTAGTCGTCGGCGCCGACCGCGAGCCCGACGAGCAGGTCCGTCTCGTCGTCACGGGCGGTGAGCATGAGCACGGCGACGGGCCGCTCCGCCTGGATGCGCCGGCACACCTCGAGGCCGTCGAACCCGGGCAGCATCACGTCGAGCACGACCAGGTCGGGGCGCAGCAGGTGGGCCGCGGCGACCGCGGACGGCCCGTCGTGCGCCTGGTCGACGGCGAACCCTTCGGCGCGGAGCCGGACCGCGATCGACTCCGCGATCATCCGCTCGTCGTCGACGACGAGCACCCTGCGCCGTTCCCCAGCCCCACCTGCGGTCATGCCAGCAGCGTATTGGGTAGATGCGAGGGGCAACGGTGCGTGATGTGTGGAAGTCGTGAAGACCTGTCCCTTGTTATGACCACGACTTCGCGGCGCGGACCAGTCGGTCCTTCAGCTCTCTGGTGTGCCGGCGGCTCACCGGCAGCTCGTGGTCGTCGATGACCACCACGTAGCCGGTGTTGGTCATCCGCAGCTCGGTGATGAGCTTCAGCTGCACCAGGAAGGAGCGGTGCACCCGTACGAAACCCGCGTCGGCCCATCGCTCGGCCAGCGTCGCCAGGGACACCCTGACCAGGTGGGACGCGTCAGCGGTGTGGAGCCGGGCGTAGTCGCCCTGGGCCTCCACCCAGCGCACCGACGAGCGGGGCAGCATCCTCGTCGTGCCGGCCAGCTCGACGGGGATCGTCGGGTCGTCCTGCCGGTCGCGGCGGCCGGCGACGGACGGGTGCGTGGGCACGAGCCTGGCGGCCAGCACGCGGCGCAGCGACTCCGCGATCCGGTCGGCCCGGACCGGTTTGCGCACGTAGTCGGCGACGCCCAGGTCGAACGCCTCGGCGGCGCGGTCGTCGTACGCCGTCACGAACACCACCGCGGGCGGCTTGGCGAACCGGCCGAGGACCCGGGCGAGCTCCATGCCGTCGAGGCCGGGCATGCGGATGTCGAGGAAGACGGCGTCGACGTCGATGTCCCGCAGGACCCGCAGCGCCTCGGTCGCGTCGCCGGCCGTGTGGAGCCGGCCGACGCGGGGGTCGGCGCGCAGCAGGTACGCGAGCTCGTCGAGCGCGGGCACCTCGTCGTCGACGGCGAGGACCCGCAGGAACCCGGGCTGCTGCTGGTGCTCGTGCACGACCTGGCCGGTGATGCTCCTGCCCGCGCTCGAGCTCATCGGCTGCTCCGCACTCCGGTTCATTGGCTGCTCCGCACTCCGGGGTGGAACTTCGGGACCCGCATGCTGACCTTCGTGCCCGCGTCGGGGGCCGTCTCGACCACGACGCCGAACCCGTCGCCAAAGACCGACCGTAGCCGCTCATCGACGTTGCGCAACCCGACGTGCTGCCCGGCGTCGGTGGTGTCGTCGGCGCTGAGCAGCGCGGCAGGCTCCATCCCCACCCCGTCGTCCTCGACGGTGATGTGACATTCCGCGCCCGCGTCCCGCGCCACGATGCTGATCGTGCCCATTCCGGGCTTCCGCGACAACCCGTGCCGCACCGCGTTCTCGACCAGCGGCTGCAGGCACAGGAACGGCAGCGTCACGGGCAGGACCTCCGGCGCGATCTGGAGCCGCACCTGCAGCCGCTCACCGAACCGCGCCCGCTCGATCGTCAGGTAGCGGTCGATGGACCGCAGCTCCTCGGCGAGCGTGGTGAACTCCCCGTGGGCCCGGAACGAGTACCGCGTGAACTCCGCGAACTCGAGAATCAACTCCCGCGCCAGCTCGGGATCGGTCCGGACAAAACTCGCAATTGCCGTCAACGCGTTGTAGATGAAGTGCGGGCTGATCTGCGCCCGCAGCGCCCGGACCTCCGCCCGCGCCAGCCGCGCCCGCGACGTGTCGAGCTCGGCGAGCGCCAGCTGCGTCCCCACCCAGCGCGCGGTCTCCGCCGTGGCCTGCACGAGCCCCGGCGCCGGCGGCCCGTCCGACAGCGCGACGAGCGCCCCCTCCCGCTGCGCGAGGGGGACGACGACGGCCCCGCGGACCGGGCAGTCGACGAGGTCGCACGGCAGCTCGTCGCTGCCGAGCACGGTGGACCGCCCGGCGGTGACCGCCTTCGCCCCGGCCGCCGCCACCTGCTCCCGGTGGTGCTCCCCCGCCCCGTCGAACGCCAGCACCCGCGCCGCGTCGGTGACCGCGATCCCCGCGGCCCCGGTGAGCGTCCGCAGGTGCCGGACCGCCTTGCCCGCCGCGACGTCGGTCAGCCCGTTGCGCAACGGCTCGGCCGCGAGCGCCGCGATGTGCAGCACGTCGTACGTCGCCCGCTGCGCCGCCGTCGCGATCGCCCGCCGCGACCGCAGCCGGACCACGGCCCACACCGCGACGCCGAGCGCCACCGCCAGCCCGACGACCGCGATCCCAGCGGCCAGGTTCCCACCCACGCGCCCATCCTGGACCACCCGCGCAGCCCAGAACAGCCCGCGATCCCCCGCCAGGCACCCCCGCTACACAGCTTCAGCACCACCATGAAGCGGGCATTTCGCATCCGTTCCTGGGCAGGCAGGGCGAGTGGCGGGGATGGCGGGTCGAGCTTCCAGCTCCAGCCCAATCTCCGCCGACTGCCCGCCAGGCGTCGAAGCGGCAGCGCACCACTCGCCCACGACAGACGTTGGTCAATGCCCAGCTTCGCGGCTCATGAGCACCAACTCCCGCGTCCATCCTGAAACAGACTTTCCGGGGCATTGACCAATGTCTGCGCGGAGGCAGGTAGTTGCCCGCGGGCGGCAGGGAGCGTGCCACCCGCATGTCTGCGCGGGGCAGGCGGTTGCCCGCGGGCGGCGGGGAGCGTTCCGCCCGCAGCGTGTGGGTGGCGACATGCCCCACCGCAGCCGGGCAACGGACGATGACGGGTCGAGCTTCCAGATCCAGCCCAATCTTCGCCGACTGCCCGTCGGGCGTTGAAGCGGCAGCGCACCACTCGCCCATGACAAACGTTGGTCAATGCCCGACTGCGCGGCTCATGAGCACCAACTCCCGCGTCCATCCTGAAACAGACTTTCCGGGCATTGACCAACGTCTGCGCGGGGCCGGCGGCTGCCCGCGGTGGCGGGGAGCGCGCCGCCCGCAGACGGGTGGGTGGCGACGAGCCCCACCGCAGCCGGGTAACGGAAAATGGCGGGTCGAGCTTCCAGATCCTCGCCGACGACGTCGCGCGGCCACTGGCGGCCGATGATCCGGCCCAGCCGTCGGCAACAGGCCGCCGGGAATCGAAACGGCAGCACACACCGCCTGCGGCAGACGCTGGTCAATGCCCACCTAGCCGTCGTCGACGGGCCGCCGGGCATCGAAACGGGAGCGCGCCACCGCCTGTGGTAGACGTTGGCCAGTGCCCGAATTTGCGGCTTTCTACACATCGACGCTGCGCGATCTGCCGCGGTTTCAGTGATCCAAATGGGGGTGGATCGCGCAACGTCTATCGCGAAAGGGGCGTTTCGGGGCATTGATCAATGTCTGTGCGAAAGGGGGCGGGTGACGAGTGACGGGTGAGGAGGGGATGAATGGCAGGGCGGGCGTGGGGGGGCGTCTCAGGCACGCGCGCACCAGCGCGATGCCAGCCGGATCCGGAAGCCTCTACCCAATCGGTGCCCGGCGGGTCAGTAGGCGCCCTTGCGGAAGACGACGACGCCGATGGTGCGCCAGAGGGTGTGCAGGTCCAGGACGAGGGACCAGTTGTCGACGTAGTAGAGGTCGAGGCGGACCGCGTCGTCCCAGGAGAGGTCGCTGCGGCCGCTGACCTGCCACAGGCCGGTGATGCCGGGGCGGACGAGGAGGCGGCGGCGCACGTCGCCGAGGAAGTCGCCGTCGTCGGCGGGGAGGGGGCGGGGGCCGACCAGCGACATCTCGCCGGCGAGGACGTTGAGGATCTGCGGGAGCTCGTCGATCGAGGTGGCGCGCAGCCACTTGCCGACCTTGAAGACCCGCGGGTCGTTCTTCATCTTGAAGAGCAGGCCGTCGCTCTCGTTGTGCTCGTCGAGGGTGGCCTGGCGTTCTTCGGCGTCGACGTACATGGTCCGCAGCTTCCAGACCTTGAACATCTTGCCTTCGCGGCCGATGCGGGGCTGGCGGAAGAAGATCGGACCCGGGTCGGAGAGCCTGATGGCGAGGGCGACGATCGGGAAGAACGGCAGGACGAGGAGCAGGGCGACGAGCGCCAGGACCCGGTCGATGACGTTCTTGAAGAGCCAGCCGATGCCGGAGAGCTTGGGCTCCTCGACGTAGAGCAGCGGGATGCCCTCGATCGGCCGGATGTGGACGCGGGGGCCGGCGATGTCGGTGAGCTGCGGGGCGACGGCGAGGTCGATGCCGGTGCCTTCCAGCTGCCAGGCGAGGCGCCGCAGCTCGACGGGCTCGGCGCTGGCGGAGCCGCAGACGGCGATCGTGTCGGCGTTGAGCTCGCGGACCAGGGAGAGGATGTCGCGGCCGGCGTGCACGGGCACCGGGGTGATGGTGCTCGGCCGTGGCGCGTAGCCCTCGGTGAGGTGGATGCCGACGGGGACGAGGCCGGCGGCGGGGTCGCGGGCGATCGCCTGGTGGACCTCGAGCGCCTCCTGGAGCGTGCCGATGAGCAGCAGCCGGTGGGTCGCGAGGTTGAACTTGGTCCGCACGTACTGCAGGGCGCGTCTGGCGAAGTAGCGCAGGACGAGCACGTAGAGCAGGCCACCGACGAGCGCGGCGCCGACCGAGGTCCGGGAGACCGCGGTCTTGGTCGCGAACGCGGCGAAGGCGACGATCGCGACGACGGTCCAGGAGGCGCGCACGACGCGCTTGAACTCGTCGGTGCCGGTGCCGAGGTAGCGGCGGTCGTAGGCGCCGTGGCCCCAGAGGACGAGCAGCCAGACGGCCGGCAGGATCCCGAACGTGATCGAGGTCCACAGGCCGGGGGCCTGCTCGAAGATCTCGTTGGTCTTGGTGTCGAGGAAGGTCCTCGCGGTGACGCTGGCCATGACACAGGCGAGCGTGTCGAGCAGCAGGAGGATCGCCGCGTAGGGGCGGTGCCAGCGGGAGACCCGCCGGGCGCGCTGCCAGCCGGAGCGGGGCACGCCGTTGGGGCCGAGGGGAGTGAGCGCGTGTTCGGGAAGGATCTCGAAGCTGTCAAGCTCACCCAAGATAGATCTCCGGCTCGGCGGGGTGGCCGGACGTTGGAGACTAGCGGTCACCTGAGTGTGTCCTCTCGCACCACGATCCGGGGATCAGGGCGCTCAACTGCTCGACCGGGTGGGATGTGGTCGCCGACGCAAGAACACCCGATCGCACGCGAGAAGTGTCCCATGTTGGTTCGGGCTACTGACGACGACCGGCCGAGACTAGTTGCTGAACGTGTTGGCTGTCGAGTGCACTGGCGTGGGCCGGACAGAACTCCGCGTGACAATCACCGCGAGTAGCGCACCACCTACCAAACACGCCAGAAGGGGCACAACACTGCCGAGCGGCGGCTGCCAGGTTCCACCGAACGGGTTCAGCCGTTCGTTGATTCCGTGCTGGAAGCGGGTCATGACGCGGGCCAGCGCGTACAGGTGGAGCGGGATCGTCACGGCGACGATCCCCGGCACGAGCCAGCGAGACGGGGACCACGTTGCGTAACGGTCGGTGGATCCGGCGAGGAGGATCACGCCGACGGCGAGCGGCATGACGTAGCGGCCGTGGGCGAAGTGGCCGACCTTCGGGGCGAAGTAGAGCTCCAGGGCGGTGAGCAGGGCGGCGGACGCCAGCGCCACGGCGACGATGCCGATGCGCAGCCGGCCGGGCCCGAACCAGAGGGCGGGAACCACCACGGCGAGGATCAGCAGGTACCAGAGTCCGATCATGCCGAGGGAGACGGTGGTCTCGCCGTAGCCGAACTGGCCGACGATCTGGCGGATCCAGAACTCGGCGCGGTTGTCGGCGATGTCGCGCAGGATCGCCCCGCTGGTGGTGGCCGCGATCGGCCGGCCGGGGTCGACGGCGTTGCCTCGGGACGCGACCAGTGTCCAGAAGACGGCGAACGCCAGGCCGCCGGCGGCCGGCAGCCAGAATGCCCGGGACCGGACCCATGTCTTCGTCACGAACAGCGACACCGCCAGTACCGACGCCGCGAAGAACGGACCGAGGTCCCTGGTCGTCAGCAGCAGCGCCGCGGCGACCCCCGCCGCGGGCCAGTGTTTGCGCAGCACGGCGACGTAGAGCAGGACGGCGGCGCTGATCTCCAGGCCGTTGGGGTTGAGCGCGCCGGCGAGGTTCAGCAGCATCGGCGTCGCGGCGAGCACGACCGCGGCCCGGAGCAGCGCCGTGCCGGCGAGGGCGAACGCCACGGCGAGCAGCAGGGCCGACAGCAGGGCGGACAGCAGCCGCGCCCAGATCAGGCCGGCGTTCGTCGGGGAGATCCGCAGTGGCAGGCCGACCAGGGCGTAGTAGATCGGGCTGTACCGGGCGGCGGCGCTGGGCTGCAGCACCGTCGCCCGGTCGTCGGTGAACGTGAGGCAGGACGCCGGCCGGTAGAGCGGCTTGTCGATCCACGTGCAGTCCGCGTCGGAGGGCAGCAGGCTGCGGGGGCCGGTGAACGCGTTGGTCTCGACGCCGCTGGCGTCCAGGGCGCGGTCGTGCGGCAGCCACTGGCCGGTCCACACGGCCCAGGCCCTGACGAGGTGCTGTTTCTCGTCGTAGGTGCCGTTGGACGGCAGCGCGAGCGCCCATGCCGCGCCGAGGAGGAAGAAACCGGTGAACGCGATCAGGAAGGCACGGCGCACCGGGTCAGCGTACGAGCTTCGACAGCCGCCGGTCCGCCAAGGGTTTGCCGTTGGTCTGGCAGGTGGGGCAGTACTGCAGTGACGTGTCGGCGAAGGAGACCTCGCGGACGGTGTCTCCGCAGACGGGGCAGGGCAGGCCGGTGCGGGCGTGCACGGCGAGGCCGGAGCGTTTCTCCGACTTCAGGGTCGCCGCCTTCTGCCCGACCGAGCGGGAGACGGCGTCGGTCAGCACGGTGCGGGTGGCGGTGTGCAGGGTGGCCATCGTGTCGTCGGTGATGCGGTTGGTCAGCGCGAACGGCGACATCTTGGCGGCGTGCAGGATCTCGTCCGAGTAGGCGTTGCCGACGCCGGCGATCACGGTCTGGTCGGTGAGGACGCCCTTGATCTGGCCTTTGCGGCTGCGGATCGCGGTCGCGAACTCGTCGGTGGTGACCGCGAGGACGTCGGGGCCGAGCCGGGCGATGCCGGGCACCAGCCGGGGGTCGGTGACGAAGTAGGCGGCGAGGCTCTTCTTGGTGCCGGCCTCGGTGAGGTCGAAGCCGGAGTCGTCGTCGAGTCGCACCCGGACGGCGATCGGGCCGGAGCCCGGCTTGAGCGGGGTCTTGGCGTTGAACGTCTCGCGGTAGTGCAGCCAGCCGGCGCGGGCCAGGTGGGTGACGAGGTGCAGGTCGTCGCCGACGTGGATGTCGAGGAACTTGCCGTGCCGGGACGCGCCGGTCAGGGCCTGGCCCGCGGCGGCGGTCACCGGCGGGTCGAAGGTCTTCAACGCGCTCAGCGACGGGACTTCGATGCGGTCGATGGTGTGGCCGACGGCGCGCTCGCGGAGGAACGCGGCGAGCGCTTCGACCTCGGGAAGCTCGGGCACTCGTACAGTCTGCCTCAGTTAGTCTTTTCCCGTCATGAAGGTCGTTGTCGCGCACAATCGCTACGCGTCCGGCGCACCGTCCGGTGAGAATGTCATCGTCGATGCCGAGATCGCGCAACTGTCCACGGCCGGGGTGTCGGTGCTGCCGTTCCTGCGCAGCTCCGACGAGATCGGCACGTTCTCCACGGCGCGTAAGGTGCTGCTGCCGCTGTCACCGATCCGCAACGGTGACTCGCAGCGCGCCCTGGAAAAACTGATAAAAGCGGAAAAGCCGGATGTGTTGCATCTGCACAACGCCTATCCGCTCCTGTCGCCCTGGGTGGTCCGGACGGCGCATTCGGCAGGTGTACCGGTGGTGCACACCGTCCACAACTACCGTCAGGTCTGCGCGCCGGGACTCTATTTCCGCGACGGGCACATCTGCACCGAGTGCCGGGGCAAGGCGTTCGCGCTGCCGGCGATCCGGCACTCGTGCTACCGGGACTCGAAGGCGCAGTCGGCGGTGATGGCGACGACGCTCGCCGTGCACCGCGGCACCTGGCGCGGGGTGGACCGGTTCGTCGCGCTCACCGACCGGATCGCGGAGCACCTGCGCGACTTCGGCATCCCGGACGAGCGGATCACGGTCAAGCCGAACGGCATCCCGGACACGGGAGCGGCCGCCGGTCGCGGCGAGGGGTTCCTGTACGCGGCGCGGCTGACCCCCGAGAAGGGCCTGTCGCTGGTGCTGGACGCGTGGCGGCGGCACCCAGACGGGGCGCTGGGGCCGCTGCGGATCATCGGCGACGGCCCGCTGCGCCCGCTGGCCGAGGCGGCCGCCGCGGAACGCTCGGACATCACGTATCTGGGGGTGCTGCCGAACGCCGAGGTGCGGGCGCAGATCGGCGCCGCGGCGTGCGTGATCGCGGCATCCACCTGGCACGACGTGCTGCCCACGATCGTGCTGGAGGCGCTGTGCGCCGGGCGGCCGGTGCTGGTCACGGACCGGGGCGGGCTGCCGTTCCTCGCCGGCGACGCCGGGTGGGTCGTCGAGCCCGATCCCGCCGCGCTCGCCGGCGGGCTGGTCGTGGCGCAGGCGGGCGCCGCGGCCCTGGCGCCGGTGGCGCGGGCGCGGTTCGAGGAGCACTTCTCCCCTGACGTGCTCACCCAGCGGCTGATCGACATCTACCGCAGCGTCGTGCGGTGACCCCCCGGCGGGCCGGTTGGGCCGTCGCCGGGATCGTGGCCGTCGGCCTCATCGCCGGGGCGGTCGAGCTGGTCGTCGACGACAGCTACCGCGACGCCGCGCTCGCGCTGGTCGCCGGCCTGCTCGCGGGGGCGGTCGGGGCGCTCACCGTGTCGCTGGTGCCGGGCTCGGACCGCCGCGGGCTGGTCCTCGGTGCGGTGTTCGCCGTGCAGGGGGTGCTGAGCTGGACGTACACCAACACCGGCGCCGTCGTGTGGGGCCTGCTGCTGCTGTCGGGGCTGCTGCTGCTGTTCTGGTTCCGGCCGGTCTCGCGGGCCGCGCTGCGGTCCGGTGCGGCGTGGCTCGGCGTGTCGTACCTGATCATCGGCGCGCTCGGTGCGGCGCTGGTGCTCAAGCCGGAGATCGCGGTGCAGCGCACGCTGTACGCCGGATATTTCGGACTTGTCGTGCTGGCGGTGTTCGCGTTCCGGGGGTCGTTCGCGCGGCTCACGCTCGGGATCGCGGTCACGTTCCTCGGCACGGTCGCGGTGCTGCTGGCGGCCGGCTCGGGCAACCTGTTCACGTCGCCGCACGTCGTGCCGGACACGCCGTGGGGGCGCGGCTTCGAGTACCGGTTCTGGGGCGCGTCCTGGCTGCTGGACCACCCCAACGCGATGGCGTGCATCGCCGTGCTCGCCGCGATCCGCATCGGCGCCGACACCGGCGTCGCCGCCTGGCAGCGGATCGGATCGGTCGCGACCGCCGCCCTGGTCCTGTGCGCCAGCGACTCCCGCACCGGCTTCCTGCTGATGGCGATCGCGACGCTGGTGTTCATCTGGTACGGCCGCCGCCTCGCCCTCGTCCCCGCCGCGGCGCTCGGGCTCGTGCTGCTCGTCAACGGCCCGTCGTTCCTGGTCAAGGAGCGGTACGGCGACGACGCCGGGGTCAGCAGCGGCCGGGTCGAGACGTGGCGGCAGGTCGGATCCGACTGGCGGCACGACAGCCGCACCGAGCAGCTGCTCGGCAACACCCGCGACGCCCGGGCCACCGTGTACCGGGCGAGCAGCGGCGCCGACATCAAGCTGACCGTCGACAACGCGCCGATCGCGGCGCTGCGCAAGGCCGGCGTGGCCGGCGTCGCCGCCTTCCTCGCCGGTCTCGGCCTGCTGCTGTGGAACGTGTGGCGGCGCCGCCGGGACGCCGACCCCTGGCTGGTGGTGCTGATCCCGGGCGCGCTGTTCACGATGATCACGAACGAGTGGCTGATCGGCGGCACAGGCGGCACGCTGTGGCTGCTGCTGCTCGCCGGCGAGGCCGCCCTGCTGCTCGGCCCGGTCAGTCCACCCAGCGCTCCGGCTTCTGGACCGTGACGGTCTTGCCGTAGCCGGCGAACTCGACGGTGACCGTGGCGACCAGCTTCCGGTCCACCAGCCCGTAGAACGGCGTGTTGTACGTGACCTTCTTGACCTTGCCGTCCGCGACGGTCGCCTCGCCTTCGGTCGGACCGGCCGGAATCGTGAACCGGTAGACGCCGGGGGACGCCTCGGTGACCGTGCCGACCTTCGCGAGGTTCTGCAGCAGTTGAGCGGGGTCCCCCGACACCGGGAACGGGTCGTCGCCGAGGCCGCTGAACGTGAGCGAGTCGTGCCGCCCGTCGTTCTGGAACTTCCAGTGGCCCTTGCCGTCGCCGATGAAGCGCTGCCCGTCGACGAGGCGCTGCTCGCTGCCGTCGCCGTAGCGCAGCACGCCGGTGGTGGCGGCCGGGTCGAACTCGCCCCTGGCGGTGCGGGTCTCGGGGCCGGCCACCATCGTGATCGTGAACGCGTAGCTGGTCGACCCGCTGGCGGCGACCGCGGCGGCCAGCCTGAGCTGCGGCGTCCCCTGCGGCGCGCTCTCCTGCGCGCTCTGCTGCGCGGTCACGGCCGGGCCGCTCGCCGGCGACTGCTGGAGCGCGACGGTGCCGGCGGCGACCCCGAGGACGGCGGCGGCGGTGACCCCGGCCAGGGTCGCGGTGCGGCGCCGGCGTGCGCGGCGGCGGCCGCGCTCCAGCAGCAGCCGGGTCGGCGCGGGCGAGCCGGGCTCGCGGTCCACCAGGTCGTGCAGCTGGTCCGAAAGGTGCTGGTCGATGGGCATGAGCGTCACCTGTTCTGTTCGAAGATCGGTGTGCGCAGGGCCGTCCGCAGCTTGGCGAGCGCCCGCGCGTTCTGGCTCTTGACCGTGCCGACGGAGCAGCCGAGGATGGCCGCGATCTCCGCCTCGGGCAGGTCCTCGTAGTGGCGCAGGACGACGACCGCGCGCTGCCGGGGCGCCAGCGCCCGCAGGGCCTGACGGAGCAGCTCGGTGTCGGGGTGCCGTTCCGCGGAGCGGTCGGCGGCGTCGGGCGGGTCGGCGACGAGCCGCTCGCGGCGCAGCCGCCGCCACAGCGACACGTTGTTGTTGACGAGCATGCGCCGCAGGTATGCGTGCGGGTCGTCGGCGCGGGCCAGCCGCCGCCACCGTTCGTAGATCCTGACCAGGCAGTCCTGGAGCAGGTCCTCGCCGCGGTGCCGGTCGCCGGTCAGCAGGATGGCCAGCCGCAGGTGCCGCTGCCAGGCGGCCTCCACGAAGGCCACGTAGGTGGCGTCGGTGTCTTCCACGGCCCTTGCACGTCCGGGGGGCCCGAAAGGTTGCTCGGCTTTCTGCGTCTCAGGCTTTCTGTGTTCAGGCCTTCTGGGTCGCGTCCAGTCGCGGCGCCGGCGAGGGTGCCGGCGGGCCGACGGACTTCAGCGCGTACCCGTACAGGACGACCATGCAGATGAGTCCGGTGGTGGAGCCGGTGAGCAGGCCCCACGCGGCGCCCTGCAGCCCCTGGCTGGCGCCGACGGACAGGCCGGTCAGCGACACGGTCGCGAACACGACGTACTGCACGAACAGCATCCTGGCGCGGTGCATGCCGCGCATCGCGGCGGTGAACGGCACCTGGAGCAGGTACACGGCGCCCTGCAACGCGATCGGCAGGGCGAGCGGCGCGGCCTCGGCGAACTTGTCCGTCGTCGTCAGTACCCACGACACCAACGGCCACACGATGACGACCATCAACGTGCCGAGCACCGCGAAGGCGAGCGCGAGCTGTCTGGTCTGGCGGCGCAGGGTCGCGGCGGCGTCGGCCCCCTCGGCGCCGGGCTTCGCGGCGTCGGCGGCGGCCCGGGACGCCCGCGGCACCAGCAGCCCCTGGATCGCCGCCACCAGGTTCTGTACCGGCTGCAGCTGCACGGTCTGCACGAAGCGCAGGTTGCCGAGCTCGATCTTCGACAGCTTGCCGGCGACGAGGAAACTGATCGCGAGGACCTGCACCTGGGCGACGATCGCGGTGGCGGTGAACCAGCCGGACAGGTGCCGGGTCTCGGCCAGCCACGCCTTCGGGTTGCCGCGCCACGGCACCCGCCGCTCGCGCAGCAGGTAGACGGTGGCGCCGGCGGTCGCGCCGATCCCCCACGCGGCGAGGAACCCGCCCGGGCTCTCGTTGCCCGTCAGGATCATCAGGATGATCACGACGCCCTGGGTGCCAGCCCACACGAGGTCGATGCCGAGCGCCTTGTCGGGCCGGCGGTCGGCGAGGTAGTCGCAGCGGGCCGTGTCGTGCAGCATCAGCGGCACCATGAACGGCACCAGCCAGATGAGCTCGTCGAGGTCGATGTTGCCGTCGTGCGGCCAGACGAGCCACAGCACGGTGAAGACGACCATCGTGGTCACGCCGGAGCAGAACGCGGTCGTCAGCCCGTTGCGGATGAGCCGGCCCCGGTGCTCACCCTCGAACCGCGACGCGAGGGCGAGCAGCACGTCGCCGACGAACGCCCGGTTGAGGTACATCGAGAAGTAGCCGACGCTCAGCGCGAGCGCCAGCGCGCCGAACTGGTCCTTGGGCAGCAGGATGCCGCCGAGCAGCGTGTTCGCCGCGTTCGCGGTCGCGATGACGACCTGGTCGAGCAGGCCGGCACCAACGAAACGGGACGCGACGCGTATCGCCTGCATACGGCGGCTGCGGGAGGGCTGCTGGCCGGTAACCTCTGGCGGCTGCTGACCGGTAACCTCAGGCGGCTGCTGGTCGGTCACCCTCGACGGCCATGGTCGCGAACGAGCTTCACGACACGCACCATACGTGACCTGCGGGTGACGAGACTATCCCGTCGGCCCCTTCACCAACTGACATCCAGCGGTTTTCCCTCCGCGTACCCGGCGGCGCTCTGCACGCCCACTGTGGAACGCTCCGCGAACTCCTCCAGGTTGCTCGCCCCGGCGTAGGTGCAGGCGCTGCGGACCCCGGCGACGATCGCGTCGAGGATGTCCTCCACGCCCGGACGGCGCGGGTCCAGATACATCCGCGACGATGAGATGCCCTCTTCGAACAGGGCCTTGCGGGCGCGCTCGTACACGCTGTCGTCGGCGGTCCGGCGGCTCACCGCGCGCGCCGACGCCATGCCGAAGTTCTCCTTGTAGAGCCGGCCGCTCTGGTCCCGCCGCGGGTCGCCCGGCGACTCGTGGGTGCCGGCCAGCCATGAGCCGATCATCACGTTGGACGCTCCGGCGGCGAGCGCCAGCGCCACGTCGCGCGGGTGACGCACGCCACCGTCGGCCCACACGTGCCTGTCGCGCCGCTTCGCCTCCGCCGCGCACTCGAGCACCGCGGAGAACTGCGGCCGGCCCACCCCGGTCATCATCCGCGTGGTGCACATCGCGCCCGGCCCGACGCCGACCTTGATGATGTCGGCGCCCGCGTCGATGAGGTCCGCGACACCGTCCCTGGTCACGACGTTGCCGGCGACCACCGGCACGCCCGGGTCCAGGGCCCTGACGGCCCGCAGCGTGGAGATCATCCGCTCCTGGTGCCCGTGCGCGGTGTCGACGACGAGCACGTCCACGCCGGCGGCGAGCAGCTTGTCGGCCCGTCCCGCCGCGTCGCCCGTGATGCCGATCGCGGCGCCGATGCGCAGCTGCTGGTGCTTGTCCACCGCCGGCTGGTACAGCGTGGCGCGCAGCGCGGCGTTCCGCGTCAGAATTCCGACAAGCCGGCCGTCGGCGTTGATGACCGGGGCGAGCTTGTGATGCCCGGCGGTCAGCTGCACGAACGCGTCCTCAGGGCTGATGTCCTCCGGCAGCGTCTGCAGGTTGCGCGACATCACGCTCTGCAGCTGGCTGAACCGGTCGACGTCGTGGCAGTCGCTCTCGGTCACCACACCCACCGGCCGGCCGTCCTGCACGACGATCACCGCGCCGTGCGCCCGCTTCGGCAGCAGGTCCAGCGCCAGCGACACCGTCTCCGTCGGCCCCAGCGTGATCGGCGTGTCGTGCACCAGGTGCCGCTGCTTCACCCACGACACCGCCTCCGCGACCACGTCGATCGGGATGTCCTGCGGGATGACCGCCAGGCTCCCCCGCCGCGCCACGGTCTCCGCCATCCGCCGCCCCGCGACCGCGGTCATGTTCGCCACCACGATCGGGATCGTCGTGCCGCTGCCGTCCCGCGAGTTCAGGTCGACCGCCATGCGTGACTCGACGGCGCTGCGGCTCGGCACCATGAACACGTCGTCATACGTCAGGTCATAGCCCGGCTGCAGATCGTTGAGGAAGCGCACGTCTCGGAACTCTAACGCGCGTTCCGGCGCGGTATCGGGCCTTCTCGCGCTCCTTCTCGCGTCATGCCCCTGTTCCTGCCCCCTCCGCGAGGGTGGTCAACCCTTGAGCGCGCCCTCCTGAGCAGGGAGAATTGCGTGAAGTGCCGGTTGCGAGGAGTGATGCCTGATGCAGGTCCACGAGGCCATGTCCACCGCCGTCGTCCAGCTCGGCCCCGACCACACGCTCCGCCAGGCCGCCCAGCTGATGTCCCGCCACCGCGTCGGCTCCGCCATCGTCCTCGACCCCGACGGCGCGGGCGTCGGCATCATCACCGAACGCGACATCCTCAAAGCCATCGGCGCCGACCTCGACCCCGACGTCGAACGCACCGCCGAGCACATCACCTGGGAAGTCGTCTACGCCAGCCCCACCTGGACCATCGAAGAGGCCGCCTCCGCCATGGTCCGCGGCGGCTTCCGCCACCTCGTCGTCCTCGACAACGACGACGTCCTGGGCGTCATCTCAGTCCGCGACATCCTCCGCGTCTGGGTCCACCAGAACTCCCCCGTAGCCGCCTAACCCCCACCCGCCACCCCCTCATGATCCCGAACGATCTCGGTAGCTCTGGCTACCGGAATCGTTCGGGATCATGAGCCACCAACGAAAGCCAGCCACCCCAGAAGCTCAATTGCCGCACCTCATCCAGCCAACAGCGCCCTGCACCGCCGCGAACCCGCCACCGCGTTCACCGTGCAGGTTGCGCTGCGACAGATTCATTGCGGCAGAGTTCAGCGGCGCGGTGACCGAAGGACCGCTCCCGGCGCGACGGTGGCCGGAAACCGTCCCTCGATCAAGCCGACAGCGCCGATCACCAGCGCTGGCCGTGCGGGGCCTCCGGTCCCGCAATCGACGGAGCCTGCGGGTCACGCCAGCGACAGGACACAGGCACCACAGACCGCCGCACCCGATCTGGCCCACTCAGTCAGGAACACCCAGCCGGGCGCACTGAGCGGCAGTCGAAGCTGGCAGAAACAGCACGACGGCCGACCGGGACATGCGGACCGCAGCAAGCCTGCGGGGCCGGAGTCGCCTACGGACAGGCCGAGCCCGATGTGGAAACGCCGCCACATCAACTGCCCCACGTTCAACCGGCGCCGTGGTCAACGGGGCAAGAGTTCGCTGCGGCAGGGTGCAGTGGTGCGGTGACCGAAGGACGGGTCCCGGCGCAACGACAGCCGGAACCGTCCCTCGATTGAGCGGACCAGCGCCGAACACCAGCCCCGGCCGAGCGGCGACTCCAGTCCCGCGATCGACGGAGCCTGCGGGTCACGCCAGCGACACGGCACAGGCACCGCAGACCGCCCAATAAGCCGTCCGCCTAGTCATGCCCACCCAGGTCAGGCGCACCGACCGGCCCCGAAGGCGACACGCGCGGCACGACGGCCGACCGGGACACGAGGACCGCGGCAAGCTCGCGGGCCAAGCGGCGGTGTGGAGGCGCCGCCGTGGTCGACCGGCGCACCGTGGGTCAACGGACGAGTGCTCCATTGCGGCAGGGTTCAGCAGCGCGGTGACCGAAGGACGGGTCCCGGCGCAACGACAGCCGGAACCGTCCCTCGATCGAGCCGAACAGCGCCGAACATCAGCACCGGCCGAGCGGCGCCTCCAGTCACGCGATCGACGGTGCCGCGGGTCACGCCAGCGGCAGGACACAGGCACCGCAGACCGCCGCGCCCAGTCTGGCTCACTCAGTCGAGCACCCACCCGGGCACACTGAGCGACGGTCGAAGTTGGCAGAAACAGCATGGTGGCCGACCGGGACATGCGGACCGCAGCAAGCCCGCGGGGTCGGAGTTGCGTACGGACACGCCGGCCCGATGTGGAAACGCCGCCATATCAACTGCCCCGCGTTCAACCGGCGCCGTGGTCAACGGGGCAAGGATTTCGCTGCGGCAGGGGTTCAGTGGTGCGGTGACCGAAGACGGGTCCCGGCACAACGACAGCCGGAACCGTCCCTCGATTGAGCCGACCAGCGCCAACCACCCAGCACCGGCCGAGCGGCGACTCCGGTCCCGCGATCGACGGTGCCGCGGGTCACGCCAGCGACAGGGCACAGGCGCCACAGCACAGCCCGACGCGCGCCGCCGCAGTCCGCCCGGCATGCCGCCGCGCCCAGTCATGCCCGCCCAGGTCGGCGCACCGACCGGCACCCGAAGCCGACAGACGCAGCGCGGCGGCCGTCCGGGACACGAGGCCCGCAGTCTGCGCGCCGCTCGGCCCGCCGAACCGGACAGGCAGCCCGTTCGGCCGAACGGGCCGCCCGCGGGCTGAGCGGGCCGCCCGCCAGCAGAACGGCCCCTGCCCGCGGGCTGGGCGAGTAGGGCGGGACGGAGGTCAGCGGATCAGGGATGTGTCGATGGTCATGGGGAACGGGACGGTGGTGGTGAACGGGGTGGTGGGGGTCGCGGTGGTGGTGGTCTCGTAGCCGTCGGGGTGGGGGCTGGGCATGGGGGTGGTGTGGACGGTCAGGTTCTGGTTGCGGGCGTCGAGGATCCAGTACTGCGGGATGCCCGCGGCGCCGTAGTCGTGGCGGCGCAGGACCAGGCCGGGCAGCGGGTTGCTGAGGGACATCACCTCGACGGCGATCAGGACGTCGGTGGCGGGGACCACGTCGCCGTCGTCGTCGGTGGCCTCGGGGCGGGTGACCAGCAGGTCGGGGACATAGGTGCGACCCTCGCCACAGTCGACGCCGAGGCCGACGGCCAGGACGGTGAAGTCGGGCGGGCAGGCCTTGCGCAGCAGCGTCTCGAGGCGGTGGCTCGCGCGGCGGTGGGAAACCGCCGGCGGCAGCGTGAGCAGGGACTGAGCCGAGTCAGCCAGAACACCAACCATCGTCATGCCCCCATGCTGCCACTGGGGTACGACATATTTTTTCCACCAGGTGGAGCGCGCGGAACTCGGCTGAGGGGCACCGGCACACTCTCGTAGGCTGGCGGCATGCAGCTCATCTCTTTTGCCCGTGGCGCACCCAGTCTCGACATCATTGACATCGACGGGCTGAAGGCCGCTGCGGTGCGGGCCTTTGAGGCCGACCCGGCCGGCATCACCGCGTATGGCACGTCGGTCGGCTACCTTCCGCTGCGGTCGTGGATCGCGGCCAAGCACGGCGTCGACGCGGAGCAGGTCATCGTGACCAACGGCTCGCTGCAGGCCGACGCGCTGCTCTTCGAGCACCTGGTGAAGCCGGGCGACGTGGTGGTCGTGGAGAAGCCCACGTATGACCGGACGCTGCTCAACCTGCGCAACCTGGGCGCCACGGTGCACCAGGTGACGGTCGACGCCGACGGCATCGACACCGACGAGCTGCGCGCGCTGCTGGAGTCAGGGGTGCGCCCGACGCTGGCGCACATCATCCCGAACTTCCAGAACCCCGCCGGGGTCACCCTGAGCGCGGAGCGAAGGGCGACGCTCGTCGCGCTCGCGCAGGAGTTCGGGTTCACGATCTTCGAGGACGACCCGTACGCGGACATCCGCTGGCGCGGCGAGAAGCTGCCCACGATGCTGTCGCAGGACACGACCGGCGTGGTCGTGCACGCGAGCTCGTTCACCAAGACGATCGCGCCCGGGCTGCGGGTGGGTTACCTGGTCGGGCCGAAGGCGACGATCGCGGCGATCGCGAAGCGGGCCACCAACCTGTACATCTCCCCGAGCATGGTCGCCGAGGCGATCACGCACCAGTTCTGCGTCAGCGGGGACATCGAGCGGTCGATCGCGAAGGTGTCGGCGACGCTGGGCGAGCGGGCCCGCCTGCTGGCCGAGGGGCTGCGCAAGCACGTGCCGGACGCGACGTTCGTGGAGCCCGACGGCGGCTACTTCCTGTGGGTCGAGCTGCCCGAGGACGTCGACACGACGGAGCTGGAGACCGTGGCGGCCCGGGACTTCGGGGTGGCCGTGGTCAAGGGCAGCGACTTCCTCCTCGAGGGCGGGAAGCACTCGGTGCGGCTGGCGTTCTCCGCGGTACTGACGGACCAGGTCGACGAGGGTGTGAGCCGCCTGGCTGCGGCGATCGAGGCCGTCCGCAAGGGCTGAACCGCAGCTGAACCAAAGCGACACCAAACCGTGATGGCGGGGTGGGTTCCGCAGGCGGCTCCGGATGGCCCAAAATCCAGCCCGGCGCGCTTTGCTGAATCGCGCTGCAGACATCACCCCCCGCCCCCCAACGGCACCGGGTGGGTCGACCGCGCCCCCACCCCCCACCTGCGGTCGACTCACCCGGTGCCTAATTTTTGGCGCGAGAACAACGCGAGAACAAACAGGGCGGAGGTCGCGATGACCGACGAGCAGCTGGCCGGCTCCCTGTCCAGGGCACTGGCCAGGCCGGTGCGAGCGATGTCACGCATGCTGAGCCCCGCGACACCGGTCGCGGCGACGGCTGAGCCCCCGACGACGGCGAGCTCGATCGTCGACTGTGCGCTGTATGTGGATGGTGTACGGCAACCCGGCAGCTGGCACTACGCGGAGGCGCTCACCGCCGCCCGGCGGCAACGGCACGGGTTCGTCTGGGTCGGGCTGAAGGAGCCGGGCGCGCAGGAGATGGCCGCCATCGCGGAGACGTTCCAGCTGCACGAGCTGGCCGTCGAGGACGCCGTGACCTCCTCGCAGCGGCCGAAGGTCGAGCGGTACGGCGACATGACGTTCATGACGATGCGCACCGCCCGGTACGTCGAGCACGACGAGCTGACCGAGAGCAGCGAGGTCGTGGAGACCGGCGACGTGCTGATGTTCATCGGTGAGCACTTCATCATCACCGTCCGGCACGGCGACGCGTGCCGGCTGACGCCGGTGCGCGCGGACCTGGAGCGGCGCCGGGAGGTGCTGGCGCGCGGGCCGTGGGCGGTCGCGTACGCCGTCGCGGACACCATCGTCGACGTGATGGTCGAGGTCGTCGCGGCCATCGAGGAGGACGTCGCGATCATCGAGGACCAGGTGTTCAGCCCGGCGAAGCGGAGCAAGGGCAAGACCGGCACCGATCGGATTCAGCGGGTGTACCAGCTGAAGCGGGAGCTGATGGAGTTCAAGCGGGCGGTCCTGCCGCTGCAGCGCCCGCTGGCCGGGGTGGTCAGCGGCCAGCTCGCCGAGGTGCCCGAGGAGATCCGCCGCTACTTCCGCGACGTCAACGACCACCTGGTGCGCACGGTCGAGCAGGTGCTCTACCTCGACGACGTGATCAACTCGGTGCTGCAGGCGCGGCTGGCGCAGGTGAGCGTCGACCAGAACAACGACATGCGCAAGATCGCCGCCTGGGCCGGTATCGCCGCCGTGTGGACGTCGGTCGCCGGCGTGTACGGCATGAACTTCGACTTCATGCCGGAGACGAAGTGGGTCTTCGGCTATCCGGGCGTCATGACGCTGATGGTCGTCGCCTCGGCCCTGCTCTACCGCGCGTTCCGCAAGTCGGGCTGGTTGTAGAAACGTCGTAAGGCAGCGAAACGCGGACGGGCCGTCCCCCGTGGCTGGGGAGGGCCCGTCCGCGCGCTCACGTCAGGACCGGCTGTTCTTCGACGCCGCCTGCGGCATCGGGTGCTTCTCGTACTCGCCGCTGCCCGCGGGGCCCGTGTTGGTGCTCTTGCTGCCGATCAGGTCCGAGGCGCGGTCCTTGGCCGCCTCGCCCATCGTCTTGGCCTTGTCGACCCCCGCATCCATCGTGGACTTCGCCGAGTCGAGCATCGAGCCGGTGTCGCTGGTGGTCCGGGTCGAGCCGTACTCGTCCCAGGCCTGGTTGGCCCGGCGACGCCGCATCAGGGCGGTGGCGGCGCCGACCGCCGCGCCCGCCATCAGCAGGCCACCGATGGTCATCGGCCAGCGGCGGCCGTTGCGGCTCTCCTTCTTCATCATCTTCTTTTTCCCCTTGCGCCCCATCTTCTCGGCCTGCTTGCTCGCCTGGAGCGAACGTTCGCGGGCGATGACGAGGACGGTCCCCGCCGCGCCGCTGGCCTTCGCGAGGCCCGGCTTGACCGCCTTGCGGGCGTATTCGACGCGCGGCGCCAAGGCACCCGAAGCGCCATCGGCTGCGTGCGCTGCGGCCATCCGCAGGTGGCCCAGGCTCTCGCCGAGCTCCTCCTGCATGAGACGACGGTGCGTCTTGACCTCACGACGTCCAAACACTTGCTCCACCTCCATGGCCGCGAAACCTCGTCCTCCCCGGGTTACCCAGGCAGAACATTCCGAACCGGTCCGCTGTTGGCCATCCTGCCGCGTGCGAGCGGCCCGCACACCCGGATCCGCCAGAATCCGCATCCGATACCGTGATGACGGAATGTCACCAAAGAAAGGGAGAACTGGTGGCCGAGCAACTGTTCGCGACGCTGCACACCAACGTCGGCGCCATCCGGCTGGAGCTGTTCCCCAACCACGCCCCGAAGACGGTTCGCAACTTCGTGGAGCTCGCCGAGGGCAGCAAGGAATACACCGACCCGCGCACGGGCGAGCCCGGCAAGGGCCCGTACTACAACGGCGTCATCTTCCACCGCGTGATCGACGGCTTCATGATCCAGGGTGGTGACCCGACGGGCACCGGCACCGGCGGTCCGGGCTACAACTTCAACGACGAGATCCACCCGGAGCTGCACTTCAACCGGCCGTTCCTGCTGGCCATGGCCAACGCGGGCATCCGCTTCGGCCAGGGCACCAACGGCTCGCAGTTCTTCATCACCCTCGGCCCGACGCCGCACCTCAACGGCAAGCACACGATCTTCGGTGAGGTCGTCGACGACGACTCGAAGAAGGTCGTGCAGCAGATCGGCAGCACGCAGACCGGCCAGATGGACCGGCCCCGCCAGGACATCGTGATCGAGCGGGTGGACATCGAACGGGTCTCATAGGAGGCCTGGCTAATCTTGTCTGCATGACTCAGCCGCCGGCGAACGTGGTCCCTCACTGCTACCGGCACCCTGACCGCGAGACGTATGTCCGGTGCACCCGCTGCGACCGGCCGATCTGCCCGAATTGCATGAATGAGGCGTCGGTCGGTTTCCAGTGCCCGGAGTGCGTCCGCGAGGGTGCCAGGACGCAGCGTCCCGCCCGGACCGCGTTCGGCGGCGGCACGGAAGGTGCCGTCGGTGCGGTCACGATCACACTGATCGTGATCAACGTGCTGGTGTTCCTCGCCGGTGTGATCAGCTCCGGCAGCGCCCAGTCGATCGCGGGCGGCGGCATGGGCGGGCTGCTCGGTGGCGGCACGCCGCTGCACGAGTGGGGCTCGCTGGTCACCTACAACTCGCGGCCGATCAGCGCCACCGAGGCGCAGATCATTCCCGGCGGCATGATCGACGGCGACTACTACCGCCTCTTCACCTCGATGTTCCTGCACTACGGCGTCTTCCATCTGCTGATGAACATGTGGGCGCTGTGGGTGCTGGGCCGGCCGCTGGAGGCGATGCTCGGCCGGGCCCGGTTCGCCGCGCTCTACCTGGTGTCGGGGTTCGGCGGCAGCGTCGCGGTCTACCTGTTCTCCGACCCGCTGGCGCAGACCGCGGGTGCGTCGGGCGCGATCTTCGGGCTGTTCGCCGCGCTGATCATCGTGCTGCGCAAGATGCGGCGCAGCGTCGCCGGGATCCTGCCGGTGCTGGTGCTCAACCTGGTCCTGACGTTCAGCATCGACGGCATCTCGATCGCCGGGCACCTCGGTGGCATGGTGGCCGGCGCGGCCGCGGCCGCCGGGCTGGCGTATGCGCCGCGGCAGCACCGCACCTTGATCCAGTCGGGGGCACTGGTCGCCGTCGTGGCCTTGCTGGCGGTCCTGACCGTGGTGCACACCGCCGGGCTGATGCCCACGGGCGACTACGTCACCCAGCTGAACAGCGGTAACTAGGCGCGCCAGACGCGGCCCTGCAGGAGCGAGTCGGCCCCGACCCAGACGAAGTTCATCATGCGCGTCGCGGTGTGGTCGGGGTCCTCCTCCTCGTGGTCGGCGAGCCAGTCGGCGAGGGACTCGGCGGCGCCGACGTAGGCGTAGGCCATCGCGGTGAAGTCGCCCGGGCGGCCTGGCACCTCCGCGGCCGTGGCGGCGCTCTCCAGCAGCCCGGCGACGACCTCGACGATTCTGGCCCGCATCCCGGCGAGCTCGCCGGCGAAGTGCGGCTCGCTGCGGGCCTGCCGGTAGAGCACCCGCCAGCCGTCCCGGTGCGCCCCGACGAAGGTGAAGAACGCCCGCAACCCGTGCCACAGCTGCTCGTCGGGGCGGGCCGCGGGCAGTACACCTGCCGCCACCGCCTCCATGAGCCTGGTCGCCTCCCGGTGCAGGCACGCGACGAACAGCTCGTCCTTCGTGCCGAGGTATGCGTAGACCATCGGCTTGGAGATGCCGGCGACCTCCGCGATCTCGTCCATCGACGCGGCGTGGAAGCCACGCTTGGAGAAGACCTGCACCGCGGCGTCGAGCATCTGCTGCTCACGCACCACGCGCGGAAGTCGTTTCAGCATCTTGTCACCTTACCTACTCGTGCGTAAGGTTACGCATCAGTAGCTTAATTCAGAGAACGAAGGGCACACCGACATGGCCGACCTCGACGCCCTGGGCGACTTCAACTCCGTCGACCCCAAGCAGTTCGCGCAGCTGGTGAAGGGCGCCTCCGACGCGCAGCTCGGCGAACTCATGGCGGGCCCGCAGCGCAAGGCGATCCTCGACACCATCTTCTCCCGCTTCCCCGAGCTCTTCCGCGCCGACCGGGCCGGCGCGACCAACGCGATCATCCACTGGACGATCACCGGCGCGCCCGACGGCGGCGCCGAGACCTACGAGCTGGTCATCGCCAACGGCACCTGCGTGCTCTCGCCGAGCGCCGACCAGGAGCCGAAGCTCGCGATCACCGTCGGCCCGGTCGACTTCCTCAAGGTCGTCTCCGGCGCCGGCAACCCCATGATGATGTTCATGACCGGCAAGCTCAAGGCCAAGGGCGACCTGGGCCTCGCCGCCAACATCGCGAACCTGTTCGACATCCCGAAGGCCTGAGGCAGCGCCCCATGCCCGAGTTCTCGCTCGATCTGAACGAGGAGCAGCGGGATCTCCGCGACTGGGTGCACGGCTTCGCAGCCGACGTCGTGCGCCCGGCCGCCGCGGAGTGGGACGCCCGCGAGGAGACCCCCTGGCCGGTGATCCAGGAGGCGGCGAAGATCGGCCTGTATGGCTTCGAGTTCCTCGCCAACACCTGGGGCGACCCGACCGGCCTGTCGCTCTGCCTGGCGTCCGAGGAGCTCTTCTGGGGCGACGCCGGCATCGGCATGGCGATCTTCGGCACCAGCCTGGCGGTCGCCGCGATCTACGCCTCCGGCACACCCGACCAGATGCTCGAATGGGTGCCGCAGTGCTTCGGCGACACCGACGACCCGAAGGTCGCGGCGTTCTGCACCACCGAGCCGGAGGCCGGATCCGACGTCGGCTCGATGAAGACCCGCGCGCGGTACGACGAAGCGGCGGACGAGTGGGTCATCAGCGGGCAGAAGGCCTACGCGACCAACGGCGGCATCGCCGATGTCCACGTCGTGACGGCCAGCGTGGAGCCCGAGCTGGGGTCCCGCGGGCAGGCGGCGTTCGTCGTGCCCCCCGGTACAGTGGGACTGAACGGCAGCAAGAAGCTCAAGAAGCTCGGCCTGCGCGCCTCACACACCGCCGACGTGTTCCTCGACGACGTGCGGGTGCCCGGCCGGTGCCTGCTCGGCGGCAAGGACGCTCTTGACGCCCGGCTCGCCCGCGCCCGCGAGGGCCGCAAGGCGCAGGGGCAGGCCGCGATGCGCACGTTCGAGCTGTCCCGGCCGGCGGTCGGGGCGCAGGCGCTCGGTGTGGCCCGCGCCGCGTACGAGTACGCGCTGGAGTATGCCAAGGGGCGGGTGCAGTTCGGCCGGCCGATCATCGAGAACCAGGCGATCGCGTTCACCCTCGCCGACATGCGCATGGAGATCGACGCCGCCCGCCTGCTGGTGTGGCGGGCCGCCTGGATGGGCCGCAACAACCGCCCGTTCGAGGCCGGCGAGGGCTCGATGAGCAAGCTCAAGGCCGGCGAGGTCGCCGTCGCGACGACCGAGAAGGCCGTGCAGATCCTCGGCGGGGCCGGCTTCCTGCGGGAGCACCCGGTCGAGCGCTGGTTCCGCGACGCGAAGATCTACACGATCTTCGAGGGGACCAGCGAGATCCAGCGCCTGGTCGTCGCCCGCGCGATCTCGGGCACCTACATCCGGTAACTCCCCCTTCGACAGGCCGGAGGAGCCATGGACACCCCCTTCATCCTCCGCACGATGGCCGGCCGGAAACTGCTCAACCCCGGCCGGCCCACGCGGATCGTCCGGCAGCTCAACGCCCTGCGCCGCTGGGGCTTCGGGCTGTACGGCGAGATGCGTTCGACCGCGGCCCGCGACCCCGACCGGGTCGCGGTCGTCGACGAGGACCGGCAGCTCACGTACACCGAGCTCGACCTGCGGGTCCGCCGCCTCGCCAACGCCCTGCGCGCCGAGCACGGGGTGCGCGCCGGCGACCGGATCGGCCTGCTCTGCAACAACTCCGTCGGCATGGTCGAGGCGATGCTCGCCCTGATCGCGCTCGGCGCGCAGGCCGTCCTGGTCAACACCGGCCTCGGCGACGCCCAGCTGGAGGCCGTCGCGCACGACCAGTCGCTGGCCCTGCTGATCCACGACGACGACCTGCTGGGGATGCTCGCCGCGGTGCCGCCGAACCTGCCGCGGCTGGCGATGTCCAAGACCGCCGGGCTCATCCACCGGGCACCCTCCGCCGAGCTGGAGCCGCCCGCGGCCGCCGGCTCCGTGGTGGTGCTGACGTCCGGCACGACCGGCGCGCCGAAGGGCGCGAGGCGCCGCAACCCGTCGGGCCTCGGGCCGCTCGCGTCGGTGGTGTCACGGATCCCGCTGTACGCCGGCGAGCGGATCTTCGTCGCCGCGCCGCTGTTCCACACCTGGGGCCTGGCCGCGCTGCAGCTGTGCCTGGCGCTGCGCGGCACGATCGTGGTCGCGCGCCGCTTCACCCCGCAGTCGACGGTGGCCGCGGTCGGCGCCACCGGGTGCACCTCGCTCTTCGCCGTGCCGGTGATGCTGCAACGCCTGCTGGAGGCGCCCGCACCAATGCCGACGCTGCGGGTCGTGGCCACCTCGGGCTCGGCGCTGACCGGCCCTCTCGCATCGCGTTTCATGGAGGTGTACGGGCCGGTGCTGTACAACCTGTATGGCTCCACCGAGGCGTCCTGGGCGTCGATCGCCACCCCGGACGAGCTGCGGACCGCCCCCGGCACCGCGGGCCGCCCGCCGCGCGGCACCCGGGTCGCGATCCTCTCCGACAGCGGCACCGAGCTGCCGACCGGCGTCATCGGGCGGATCTTCGTCGGCAACGACATGCTCTTCGAGGGCTACACCAACGGCACCGGCCGCGAGTCCTACGGCGACCTGTTGGCCACCGGCGACCTCGGCCACCTCAACGCCGACGGCCTGCTCTTCGTCGACGGCCGCGAGGACGACATGGTCATCTCCGGCGGCGAGAACGTCTACCCGGGCTCCGTCGAGGACGTCATCGCCGAGCTGCCGCAGGTTCGCGAGGTCGCCGTCGCCGGGGTGCCGGACGAGGAGTTCGGCCAGCGGCTCGCCGCGTGGATCGCCCTGCACGACGGCGAGTACGTCGACCCGGAGGCGGTGCGCGAATACGTCCGGCACCGCCTCGCCCGCTTCTCCGTCCCGCGCGACGTGTACTTCGTCGCCGCCCTGCCCCGCAACGCCACCGGCAAGGTCGTCCGCCGCCGCCTCTTCGGCGACTGAACCGCGCCCGGGTGCGGTCCCCCGTTTGTCGACCGCACCCGGGCCCGGGTTCACGGCAGGAGCGGCTGCGCCGGCTGGGCCTTCAGCGTCGACAGGTTCTTGACCAGGTACGCGGTCGCGACCCCGGCCGTGGACACCGTCCAGATGACCGGGTTGCCGTCCGCGTCCTGGGTCAGCTGCACCGACGCGGCTTCCGGGTGCCAGTCCGTGGCCAGCCGGTGGTCCGTGTAGTGCAGGGTCGTGCCGTCGTAGGTGACCGACGTCCACAGGTGCACCGCGCCCGTGGATCCGTTCCACAGCAGCAGCGCGGTGCCGCTGGGCAGCAGCTTCGACGCGATCCGCCACGACGCCCAGTCGGTGCCGCCCGCCGGCGTGGCCAGCGGCGTCGGGGTGGGCATGTAGTAGGCGCCGGTGCCGTTGAAGTTGGGGTAGTAGTCGAGGGTGTAGCCCGAGCCGGGGGCGCCGACGATGCCGAACAGGTCGGGGTAGGCGAGGCCCGTGCCGGCGCTGTCGTAGGCGTTGGCGACCGCGATCGGGTTGTTGCCGTCGAGGTCCGACATGGTGCCGGCGTACAGCATCGTGGCCCCGGTGACGTCGAGCGGGCCGCCGTCGTCGAGGCTCGGCACGATCATGGCCAGCCCCGCGTTGGGGCCGGTCGGGTAGAACACGAACACGTCGTTGAAGCTCGTGCCGGTGAACCGGCCGGAGATGACCTGCGCGCCGTCGAAGTCCGGTGCGGGCCAGGAGGACAGCCCCGCGATGCCCACCGCCGGGATGCGCAGGCCGCCGCGTTGCGCCCGGCCGGCGGCGAGCCACACGCCCTGCGGCAGCCCGGTCGCCGGCCCGGCGGTCAGCAGGTCCGGCCGGCCGTCGCCGGTCAGGTCCTGGTCGGCGAAGGGCGGCGGGTACGCGGCGTTGAAGATGATCGTGGTGGTGTCGGTGAACGTGCCGTCCGGCTCGACGGCCGTGACCGCGAGCGTGTTGGTGAAGCGCGTCGGCACCACCTGGACGGTGACCGCGCGCGTACTGGTGGCGACCCGGGTGGGCGCCCCGGAGTTGAGCTGATACACGAACGCCGCCGGGACCGGGCTGCCGGCCGGCTCGGCGAAGCGGAACTTCCCCTTCACGCCGACGGTGAACGACGTGCTGACCGCGGTCACCGTCGGCGCGGCCGGCGGGACCGTCACGGCCGTCGCGGCGGGCGCGACCAGGACCTGCGCCAGCACCAGCGCGGCGCCGGCCACGGCCGCCCCCAGCAGCGGGTGTCTTCTCATGGGTTCCTCCCCGTCAGGCACACCGGGACGGGTGTGCAGCACTGACACGCCGGCCGCGGCGGGAGGTTGCATCTCCGGGACAGAAATCTTCCGACCCGATGATCTACGCTGCTGCCGACCCCAGGACCTGAGTGGTGCACCTCGATGGCCGTCGCGCCGGACTTCGCCGAGTTCTACTCGGCGTCCTATCCGCGCCTCCTCACCCAGCTCTATGCGTTCGTCGGCGACCGGGCCGACGCGCAGGACCTCGTGCAGGAGGCGTACACGCGCGCCTTCGCGCGGTGGACGGCCGTGTCCTCGCTCGAGGACCCGGTCGGCTGGGTCCGCCGGGTCGCGTGGAACCTGGCGATCAGCCGGTGGCGGCGGGCCGCCCGCCTGCTGCACCTGCGCCGGGACCTGGTCGGCGACGACGTGGCCGGGCCCGACGGGCTGTCGCTGGACCTGGTCCGCGCGCTGAAGCAGCTCCCGCCCGCGCACCGCGAGGCGGCGGTGCTGCACTACCTCGCCGACCTGTCGGTGCGCGAGATCGCCGAGTTCGTCGGGGTGCCCGAAGGCACGATCAAGGCTCGGCTGCACCGGGCCCGGACTACCTTGGGCAAGCTGCTCAGTGTGGACGGGGAGGGGGTGCGCCATGACTGAGCGCGACCCACTGCACGATCCACTGCGCGGCCACTTCGACGCGTTCCGCGAGCAGACCGCCGGCTCGGCCCTCCCGCCGCCGGTGGCGGAGATCCCGCACCGTCTCCGCCGGAACCGGCGCCGCAAGGCGACCGTCGTGTTCCTCGCCGTCGTCGCGCTGATCGCGCTCGTCACGCTGCCCTCGTGGGGCGGGGACGCGCCCTCGCCGACGCCGGCCACCTCACCGACGCCGGCCCCGAGCCCGTCGGTCTCGTCGGCCTTCGCGGCCGCGCCGCCGCCACCCACCGCCGCCTCGTCCGCCGGCTCCTCCCCGGGGTCCCGCCCGCCGAGCTCGGGCGGCACCTGCGGCACGTCGCCGCGAGGACTCCCGCTCCTGCCGACCGCGCGCTACGAGGAGGTGTCCCCGGGCTACAACGACGGGGCGACGATGCTGGTGCCGTCGCCGGCCAACCTGTTCGACCTGTGTCCAGCCGCCCGAGTGCCGTTCGTGGACGTGGCCTACGGCTGGGACGTCGACCGCCAGCAGTACGTCCAGATCTACTTCGCCTCGTACGTCCTCACCAAGGCACAGCCGACCATGCCGAGACCGGGCTATCACCGGCCCGACAACGACATCTGCGGTGAGATCGGCACCCTGCTCGCGACGGGCCGGCCGGTGCCGGCGACCATCCCGCGGTCCGTCCAGGACAGCGCCGACCCCGACAGCGCCGTCATGGACTACCTGCAGAAGAACGCCATCGCGATGCCGCGGCTGATCTCCGTCTACTCGCTCGCCAGGCTGACGAAGATCAGCGCTTGCATGCCGAAGGCGCCGACCTCGCCGCCTGCCTAGGGGTAGAGCGTCAGGGCGGGGTTCATGACCAGATCGATGAGCTGCTGCTCGGTGAGCGGCGTCGGCCGGTCGGGGGTCCTGGCGCGGGTCAGGGCGAGCAGCTGCACGCCGTCGGGGCGCACGGCCCAGACGTCGATGCCGTAGCCGCTCTTCAGGTCGTTGCGGACGAGGAGCTCGGCGCCGGACACCGTGGCGGCCCGGCAGTTCGCCCCGGCGATCGCGCACTGCTCGACGGCGAAGGCGCGGAACTGCGCGGGGGTCTCCTCGGCGGCCACGACATGGATCGACACGACATCGACCCCGACGTTGAACCCGGCGGAGTAGCCGAGCTGCGGGCCCCCGTCCTTCATCACCACCGCGGGCAGCGGGCTGCCGTCCCTGGCGTTGGTGAAGGTGGCGCCGGGCGCCATGCGGGGCAGCAGCGCGGTCAGCTCGTCGCTGAGCCGGGCGGTCGCGGCGCCGCAGGACTCGGTCACCGGCACGAGCGGGTGCGGCGTGACCTCCTCCTTGCCGGGGTTTCCGGTCGGCACGACGACCGTGGGCGACGGCGTGACGCACACGCCCGGCGACCGGGTCGCGGTGGCCACCGCCGTCGGCGGGGGCAGGCCGGGGCTCTGCCCCGACGGCTTCTGCGACAGGTACTGCGGCAGCGCGACGACGCCCGTCACGAGCACCGCGACCGAGAGGGCCCCGGCGACCGCCCGCACGCGGCGGACCCGGCGGTGCTCGCCGGTGATGAGCTGGTCGACGTCGATGCTGGTGGGTGGCGGGTCCTGGGTGGCGGCGTGCATGGCATGGGTCAGATCCACTGCGGGTCTCCCTCCGTGAGGCCGGCCCGCAGCGACTCCAGCGCTCGGGCGGCCTGGCTCTTGACGGTGCCCTCGCTGCAGCCGAGCGCCTGCGCGGTCTCCTCGACGGACAGGTCGCAGAAGTACCGCAGGACGAGCACGGCCCGGCGGCGCGGGGGCAGCCCGGCGAGGAGGGAGAGCACGTCCAGCCGCTGGTCGGCGTCCGGACCCGGGGCCGGCCGGTCCGGCAGGCGGTCGGTGGACGACTCGCGCCGCCAGGGGCGGCGGCGCTCGTCGAGCCAGGCGGACATGAGCATGCGCCGCACATACGCGTCGGGATGTTGCATCACCGCCGCGCGTTTCCAGTGCCGTAGCAGCTTGACCAGCACGGTCGACGTCAGGTCGTCGGCCAGGTGCCAGTCGCCGCACAGCAGGTACGCGGTGCGGCGCAGGCGGTCCAGGTTGCCCGCGACGTACTCGCGGTAGGCCTGCTCGGTCGGCATCCGTGCTCCCTCTCCGTTCGGGTTCACCGGGAGAACGGAGGCCGGCGCGTGCGGGGTTGCCTAGGGGACCGAGATCCTGTTCTCGAGCGCGGCGAGGGCGATGTCGGTGCGGTGCTGAGCGCCGTCGAAGCTGATCGCGTCGACGAGCCGGTATGCGGCCGCGCGGGCGTCGGCCAGGGTGTCGCCGGTCGCGGTGCAGGTGAGGACCCGCCCGCCGGCGGTGACCAGCGCGCCGTCCTCGGAACGGGCGGTGCCGGCGTGGATGACGCCGGGGACGCCGTCGGCGCCGGCGATGACGTCGCCCTTGCGGGCCGACTCCGGGTAGCCGGCGCTGGCCATGACCACGCAGACGGCCGAGCCGGGGCGCCACGCCAGCGGCGGGTCCTCGGCGAGCCGGCCGACGGCGGCGGCGTGCAGGACGCCGGCGAGGGGGGTTTCGAGGCGGGCCAGGACGACCTGGGTCTCCGGGTCGCCGAAGCGGCAGTTGTACTCGATGACCTTCGGCCCCTGGGCGGTCAGCGCCAGCCCCACGTAGAGCACCCCCGAGAAGGGCGTGCCGCGCTTGCGCATCTCGGCCAGCGTGGGCTGCACCACCGCCGCCATGACCTCGTCGACCAGCCCCACGGGGGCCCAGGGCAGCGGCGAATACGCGCCCATCCCGCCGGTGTTGGGCCCGGTGTCGCCGTCGCCGATGCGCTTGAAGTCCTGGGCCGGCTGCAGCGGCACGGCGGCGGTGCCGTCGGTGACGACGAAGAGGGAGACCTCGGGGCCCGCCAGGTACTCCTCGACGACGACCCGCCCGCAGGCGGCGCCGTGCGCGAGGGCCTCGTCGCGGCTGTCGGTGACGACGACGCCCTTGCCGGCGGCGAGGCCGTCGTCCTTCACCACGTAGGGCGCGCCGAACGTGTCGAGCGCCTCCGCCAGCTCCTCGGGCGTGGTGCAGACGAACGAGCGGGCGGTGGGCACGCCCGCCGCCCGCATCACGTCCTTCGCGAACGCCTTCGAGCCCTCCAGCTGCGCGGCCGCCTGCGACGGGCCGAAGCAGGCGACGCCCTTCGCCCGGACCGCGTCGGCGACACCGGCCACGAGCGGCGCCTCCGGGCCGACGACGACCAGGTCGACGCCGCGCTCGACGGCGAGGGCCGCGACCGCGTCCGGGTCGAGCGCGTCGACCCCAACGTTCGTCGCGATCGCGGCGGTGCCGGGGTTGCCCGGCGCGACGATCAGGTCGGTCACGGCCGGGTCGGCAACCAGGGCGGCGGCGATGGCGTGTTCACGACCGCCGGAGCCGAGCAGGAGTACGCGCACGCGACAGATTAAAGCAGGCTGTGACGCACCACGTTCTCGTCACGGCCCGGGCCCACCCCGACGATCGACACGCGGGTGCCGGCGAGCTCCTCGATCCGCTCGATGTAGCGCTGCGCGTTGGCCGGCAGGTCGGCGAACTCGCGCGCCTTCGAGATGTCCTCCCACCAGCCGGGGAGCTCCTCGTAGATCGGGGTGGCGTGGTGGAACTCGGTCTGCGTCATCGGCATCTCGTCGGTGCGCTTGCCGTCCACCTCGTAGGCCACGCAGATCGGGACCTTCTCCAGGCCGGAGAGCACGTCGAGCTTGGTGACGACCAGGTCGGTGATGCCGTTGAGCCTGGTGGCGTACTTGGCGACGACCGCGTCGTACCAGCCGGTGCGGCGCTCCCGGCCGGTCGTCGTGCCGTACTCCCGGCCGATCTTGCGCAGGTGCACGCCGAAGTCGTCGAACAGCTCGGTCGGGAACGGGCCGGAGCCGACCCGCGTCGTGTAGGCCTTGGTCACGCCGATGACCTGGGTGATCGCGGTCGGCGGCACACCCGCGCCGACGCAGGCGCCGCCCGCGGTCGGGTTGGACGACGTCACGAACGGATACGTGCCGTGGTCCATGTCGAGCATCGTCGCCTGGGCGCCCTCGAGCAGGACCGTCCGGCCCTCCTCCAGGCCCTTCCACAGCACCTGACGGGTGTCGGTGATGTAGGGCCGCAGGCGCTCCGCGTAGGTCAGGTACTCCTCGACCGTCGCGTCGACGTCGATCTCCTTGCGGTTGTACACCTTGAAGAGGACCTGGTTGCGCTCGCGCAGCACGATCTCGAGCTTCTTGCGCAGGATGCCCGGGTCGAGCAGGTCCTGGACGCGGATGCCCATGCGGGCGACCTTGTCGCCATACGCCGGGCCGATGCCGCGGCCGGTCGTGCCGATCCGGGACGAGCCGAGGTAGCGCTCCACGACCCGGTCCAGGGCCCGGTGGTGCGGCATGATGAGGTGTGCGTCACCCGATATCATCAGGCGGGACACATCGACGCCGCGCTCGGCGAGACCGTCGATCTCGACCAGCAGCACCTTCGGGTCGATGACCACCCCGTTGCCGATGACGATCGCCGCGTTGGGCCACAGTGCCCCTGACGGCATGAGGTGCAGGGCGAATTTCTGCCCGTCCGGCGTCACCACGGTGTGACCCGCGTTGTTGCCGCCGGAGTAGCGCACGACGTAGTCGACGTCGCCGCCAATCATGTCGGTAACCTTGCCCTTGCCCTCGTCGCCCCACTGAGCGCCGATGAGCACGATCGCTGGCATCGTCTGTTGCCCTCTCCAAAGGGTCGGGCGCCCCAGCGGGTCGCCCGGGGTGCCAGGCTAACAACCGCGTGAAAGGCAGGTTGACAACGGTGGTCGACGTGGTGGTGCTCGCGCTGGGCGAAGGCAGCTCCTGCGGCTGCGATGGCGGCGCGTGCGGCACGCGTACCCCTATTCTTGCCTGCCGCGACGCGCTGCGCACAGCAAGCGCCCAGGTCGAGACGGTCGTCGCGCACACCGACGCGGAGATCGACGCGGCGCTGAAGGCCCTGCCGGACGTACGGCTCGTCGTGGCGACCGCCGCCGACGGCCAGCTCCGCGCGGTCATGCGGCGGCTGGTCCGGATGTACGCCCCGGCGCCCAGCAAGCGGGCACAGTCGGACGAGGTCATCCCCGACGACCGGACGCTGCCGGACCTGCCGCCGGTCGGCATCCTGCCGCTCGGCCCCGACTCCACGGACCTCGTGACCCGCCTCGGCCTGCCCCGCAGCCCCGCCGAGGTGGCCGCCGCCGTCCTCGGGGGCAACACCCGCCGCCTCGACCTGCTGCGCAACGACGGCGGCGGGGTCACCCTCGACGGCGTCCTGGTCGGCGGGGTCGACGCAACCGGCTCGGCCAACACGTTCCTCGCCCGGGTCGAGGTCGACGACGCCGTCCTCGCCGACGGCACCGAGCCCGTGCTCATGTCGGTGGTGGCCAACGCTTCGCGGTATGCGACGGTCGACGGCCTCCCGCTGGTCCTCTCGCCCTCCGTGGACGACGGCGTCCTGGACGTGGCGGTGGCGGTGCCGCGGGCGTCCCGGTCGCTCTTCCGCCGCCCCCGCGTCGAGATCGAGGTCCGCCGCGCGCACGGCCGCGCGGTCGCCATCACCCCCCGCACCGAGATCCCCTTCGTCGACGACGGCGCCGAGGGCACCCTCACGCGGAAGCGCTCGTGGTGGATGGAGCGCGCGGCCTGGGCCGTGTACGTCCCCTAATCGTCTCCTTCGCATACGGTGCCGCCTCGCATACGGTGGGGGAGCGCGGGAGGGGAACAGCTGTGAACGACGCACTCTGGCCGCCCGACGAGTTCGTCTCGGGCCGGCGCACCGAAGCTCACGCCGGCCGGGAGGCCGGCGGCGCTCCTCAGGAGGACGACGCTCCGGAGGAGGAGGAACCGGAGCACGTCGGGTCGCCCTGGTCACAGCCGCCGACCCGGACGCGGTTGACGCAGGCGAGCGAGCAGGACGACGCCGACGCCGGCGATCCGGGGCCGTGGCTCGAGCCCGCACCGGACGCCGACGACCACGGCAGTGAGATTCAGCACGGGCAGCCGGTCCCGCACGTGCCGGTCTCGGGCGCGGGCGCGATCCCGGTCTCCGGGGCCGGTGGGATCCCTGTCTCGGGCGCGGGGCCGATCTTCATGCCGGGCGGCGGAGCGCCACCTGGCAACGGCGCGGTGCCGGTCAACGGCGTGCCGGCGCCGCGGCCCCCGGTCCTGCACCACCCGCAGCCGGCGCCGCCCGCACCGCCCACCTATCGGGCGCCCTCCACGTATCAACCGCCGCCCACCTATCCGGCGCCCCCCACCGATCAGCCGCCGGCGGATCAGCCGTCGGCGCCGCCCGTACATCAGCCGCCGCCGCCACACCAAGGACCTGCGGCCCATCAGGCGCCGCCCGGTCCCCCGGCACCGCCGGTGGCGCACCGGCCGCCGAGTGAGGCGCCGCCGCCGGCGAGCTGGTCGGACGGGAGCACGCCGACGGCGGACGAGTTCGCGCGGCGCAGGCAGACGCGGCCCGCCGACCCGGTCGCGGCCCGCGGCGTGCGCGGGGCGGTGTCCAAGGGCACGCTCGGCATGCTGTCGCTCAGCCCCGGACGGCGGGAGCAGGAGTTCCGGCGCGACGTCGACCTCGTCCGGCGCAACTTCGGCGGGCTGCGGCAGGTGACCGTGGTCAACCCGAAAGGTGGCGCCGGCAAGACGGTCGCGGTGCTGCTGCTGGCGATGACGTTCGGGCAGAAGCGCGGCGGGTACGTGCTGGCCTGGGACAACAACGAGACCCAGGGCACGCTCGGCATGCGGGCGCAGCAGGACTTCCACAACAGGACCGTCCGTGACCTGCTCCGCGATCTGGGCCACTTCCAGGGCGCGCAGGGCCGGGTCGGCGACCTGTCGCAGTACGTCAGGGCGCAGGGCGAGGGCATGTTCGACGTGCTCGCCAGCGACGAGTCCGCGACGGCCGGCGAGATGCTCACCGCGCAGTCGTTCGGCGAGATCCGCGACGTGGTCAGCCGGTTCTACAAGCTGATCGTGGTGGACACCGGCAACAACGTCCGCGCGGAGAACTGGCAGGCCGCGATCGACGCCACCGACCAGCTGGTGGTCACGATGTCGGCCCGCAACGACTCGGCCGAGACGGCGTCGAGGATGCTCGACCACCTGGAGCAGCACGGCCGGCAGCGGCTGGTCCGGCAGGCGGTGACCGTCGTGTCGATGCCGCCGAGCCGCCGGCACCTCGACATCCCGGCGATCACCCGCCACTTCGCGGCGCGGACCAGGACGGTGCTGCTCGCACCGTACGAGCGCTTCATCGACTCGGGGGAGCCGATCCGCTACGGGGGCCTGACCTCGGCGAGCCGCGACGCCTGGTTGAAGGTCGCCGCGGCCATCTCCGAAGGGTTGTAAGGGTTACCGCAGGGCGGCGGTCGCGGCCGGGTCGCTGTCGTCGAGGAACTTCGCGCAGCGCTCCGCCTCGTCGGCCTCGCCGATCGACTCGGCGGCGAGACCGAGCGCGTTCAGCGCGCGCAGAAAGCCCCGGTTGGGCTCGTGCGACCACGGCACGGGACCGGCGCCGCGCCAGCCGCTGCGGCGCAGCTGGTCGAGGCCGCGGTGGTAGCCGGTGCGGGCGTAGGCGTAGGCGGTGACCGGCTCGCCGTCGGCGAGGGCGAGCTCGGCGAGCTCGGCCCAGGCGGCGCTGAACGCCGGGTGGGCCGCTGCGACGTCCTTGACATCCTTCTCGGAACCGGCGGCGGCGGCGAGCTTCGCGGCGGCCTCGGGCTCGGCGGGAAGCAGCGTCGGTGAAGGCTGGGGCAGCAGGTTCTGCATTCAGCCATTCAACCAGGTTGGCTGAACGGTGGAGGCTACGTCCCGCGAGCGGGGGGTGTGCCCGGTTCGGGCGGGTACTAGAAAGAGAGGTCCGGAGCCTCCCCAGGACCCGGTTACGCGGTGGCCCGATCTCCACGGTCGGGCCATCGCCCTTTGCACCACCTGGCAAGATGGCGTCGTGCCCACTCCGCCCCCGCCAGACGTGGTCGCGCTGCACGACCACTCGCCCGACGAGATCGAGTCGTCGGAGGAGCTGCTGTTCCACCTGGACAACGGCTCGCTCGCCACGAAGGTCGTCCAGGGCCTCGACCTCGCCGCCGTGGACCTCTCCGGCGTCGACGTGCAGGACACGCTGTTCGTCGGCTGCCACTTCGCGGCCACCGAGACCATCGTCGACCTGCTGCGGCGGCGGGCGGTGGTGGTGCCCGAGTTCGCCGGGCTGCCCTACCCGACGCACCCGTCGCAGCTGTACGTGCCGGACGACCTCGCCGCCGGGTTCGCCTCCGACGGGTTCGCCGGCATGTTCGACACGCTGGTCTACGAGCACTTCCGGGCGACCGGCGGCGCGACACCGGAGATCCGCGAGGCGATCGCGCAGCGGATGCACGACTCCGGGATCGACAACGCGCTGGCCAACGTCACCGCCGGCTGGATCGGCGCGCGCGGGCCGGCCGCCGCGATCGGCATCATGGGCGGCCACGCCGTCCCGCGCGGCGCGCCCGACTACCGCAACGCCGCCGAGCTGGCCTGGCGTCTCGCCGGCGCGGACCGGCTGGTCGTCACCGGCGGCGGCCCGGGCGTGATGGAGGCCGCCAACCTGGGCGCGTTCCTCGCCGACCAGCCGCTGAGCACGCTCGCCGAGGCGATCGACCGCCTGTCCGCGGCGCCCGACTTCCACGACCACGACCCCTTCACGAGGGCGGCGCTGGACGTACGAGCGGCGTATGCGCGACCGGTCCCGCCGACGCCCGACTCGGTCGAGCCCGCCGACCAGGTGGCCGTCGACCCGGTGACCTGGGCCCGCCGCGGCGGCCTGGCGATCCCGACGTGGCTCTACGGCCACGAGCCCGCCAACCTCTTCGCCGCCAAGATCGCGAAGTACTTCTCCAACGCGATCCGCGAGGACACGATCCTGCGTCTGTCCCGCGGCGGCATCGTCTTCGCCCCCGGCATGGCCGGCACGGTGCAGGAGATCTTCCAGGCCGCGACGAAGACGTTCTACGCCACGGACGGCGTGAGCGGCCCGTTCGTCTTCCTCGACGGCAGGCACTGGACCGAGCGCCTGCCGGTCCGCAGCCTGCTGGAGCCCCTGCTGGCCGCGTCCCCGGTCGGCGACCTGCGCCACCTGCTCCACATCACCGACGACGTCGCCGAGGCCGCGGAGATCCTGACCGCCTGAGCACGCGAAGGCCCGGCGTCCTCACGATGGAGGGCGCCGGGCCTCGGGAACCGCGGAAGAACTACTTGGACAGCGTGGTGCCGGTCGAGCGGAGGTGCTCGCAGGCCTCGACGACGCGGGCGGCCAGGCCGGCCTCGGCGACCTTGCCCCAGGCGCGCGGGTCGTAGGCCTTCTTGTTGCCGACCTCGCCGTCGACCTTCAGGACGCCGTCGTAGTTGCTGAACATGTGGGCGGCGACCGGGCGGGTGAAGGCGTACTGCGTGTCGGTGTCGATGTTCATCTTCACGACGCCGTAGTCGAGGGCCTCGCGGATCTCCTCGAGCAGCGAGCCCGAGCCGCCGTGGAAGACCAGGGAGAGCGGCTTGTCCTTGCCGAACTTGGCGCCGACCGCGTCCTGGATGGTCTTGAGGATCTCGGGCTTGAGCTTCACGTTGCCCGGCTTGTAGACGCCGTGGACGTTGCCGAAGGTGAGGGCGGCCATGTAGCGGCCCTTCTCACCGAGGCCGAGGGCGTCGACCATGGCCAGGCCGTCCTCGACGGTGGTGTAGAGCTTCTCGTCGATCGCGCCGACGACACCGTCCTCCTCGCCGCCGACGACGCCGACCTCGATCTCCAGGACGATCTTGGCCGCGGCGGTCAGCGCCAGCAGCTCCTCGGCGATCTGCAGGTTCTCCGCCAGGGGCACCGCCGAGCCGTCCCACATGTGGGACTGGAACAGCGGCTCCTCGCCCTTGGCGACGCGCTCGGCCGAGATGGCGAGCAGCGGCCGGACGAACTTGTCGAGGTTGTTCTTCGGGCAGTGGTCGGTGTGCAGCGCCACGTTGATCGAGTACTTCTTCGCGACCTCGCGGGCGAACGCGGCGAAGGCGACCGAGCCGGTGACCATGTCCTTGACCGTCGGGCCGGAGAGGTACTCCGCGCCGCCGGTGGAGACCTGGATGATGCCGTCACTCTCCGCATCGGCGAAGCCGCGCAGCGCCGCGTTCAGCGTCTGCGACGACGACACGTTGATCGCCGGGTAGGCGAACGCGCCGGCCTTGGCGCGGTCGAGCATCTCGGCGTAGACATCGGGAGAGGCGATGGGCATGACGGCGCTCCTTGGCTGTTGGATCGTGCGGTGTTGGAGCCGGGCGTGCGCGGCTCGTCGAGGACCGCGCTGTCCTGCAACGGAGTATCTCGCAGTGGCATTGGCTCATGTACGGCGGGAGGGTGGGGACAAGGTGAATTGCCCGGCTAGGCCGCGTTACCGCCGATTCGGTCGTACGGTTGGAGAAACCTGAGGGAGGACACATGGCTCAGCCCGATGAAGACCTGTTGACCGTCGACGACCGGCTCGACCCCGATGTGCGCGACCCGGAGGCATCGCCCGCCGACGCCGCCGAGCAGGCACTCCCCGCCGACCCGACGGAGCGCGGGACGGTGTTCAAGAGCGCGCATCCCTGGGACGCGAACGAGTACGACGCCGTCGAACAGGACCGCGACGCCGGCCAGGACGACGAATACCGCTAGGACACGAACTGCGGATGCGCGGCGGCCCACTCCGGCACGGTGCCGTTGCGCAGCGCGGCGAACAGGCCGTCGCCGCCCGGCACGATCGTGCGGTCCGCCCTGAGCGGCAGCTTCAGGCCCGGCACGTGCGCGGCGTCGTAGCGGGCCAGCATGCCGGCCAGCGTCGGCAGTGACATGTCGCCGAGGTGCAGGTCGAGGGCGGCGCCCGCGACCGGCATCGCCTTGGCCAGCTTCACCGGGTCGCCGAGCTTCCGGGCGAGCGCGGCGAGGAGCTGCCGCAGGTGCGTGTCGCGGTCGTCGCCGCCGTTCGTGAGCGACTGGCGCTGCCGGACGAAGTCCAGCGCCTCCCACCCGGCGAAGTGGCGGCAGCCCGGCTCGTATACGACGGGGCGCATACCGGGACGGAGCGGCGCGGCGCGGCCCGTGGCGTCGTCGACGCCGAGGTGGATGGAGACGGTCCGCTGGTCGACGCAGAGGTCGACCCCGCCGACGGCGTCCGTGACCTGCTGCATGCCGTTGAAGTCGACGACCGCGCCACCGTCGATCCCGACCCCGAGCAGGTCGCCGAGGACGCGGGCGGTCAGCTCGTAACCGCCGAAGACGTAGGCGTTGTTGGCCTGCTGGCGGCCGAAGTTGGGCACCTCCACGGCCAGGTCGCGCGGGATGGACAGCTGGTAGACGGTGCGGGTGTCCGGGTCGACGTGTAACAGGAGGATCGCGTCGGCGCGCACGGTGTCGCCCGCCGACTGCGGCCGCCGGTCGGTGCCCAGCAGCAGGAAGTTGCTGACGTCGGCAGTGCCCGCGTCCACCAGCGACTCGACCTGGGTCGCGGGCGGCGACGGGTCGCGCAGGGTGAATACCAGGGACGCGACGAGCGCCAGGACGAGCGCGCCGGAGGAGACCGCCCAGCGGCGGCGGCGACGCGCGCGGCGCTTGCTGGCACCGGCGGCGATCGCCGGGCGCAGCGCCATGGCGTCCGGCACGTCGTCCTCGTGCCGCGCGAAGGCGTCGGTGAGGGCGTCGGTGAGGGACGAGGTCACGGCGTCGTTCATCGGACGTCACCGCCGATCAGCTCCGGCACGACCTCGGCGCGCAGCGTCACGAGCGCCCTGGAGATCAGCGAGCGGACGGTGCCGATCGCGCAGCCGAGGACCTCGGCGATCTCCACGTCGCTGAGGCTCTCGTAGTACCGCAGCACGAGCGCGGCCCGCTGCCGCCGGGGCAGCCGGGCGAGCCAGATCCACATCTGGTCGCGGTCGGCGGACGCCCCGGCGTGATCGGCCACCACGAGATCACGGTGGGCCGCCTCGGAGGGCAGCTCGGCCCGCAGCACCACCCGGCGCAGCCACGAGCCGCGGTGCAGGTCGATATAGGCATTCGTGAGCATGCGCTTGACGTAGTGCTCGGGCACGCTGGCCGCGGCGATCCGGCGCCACTTCAGCTGCGCCCGGATCATCGTCTCCTGCACGAGGTCCTGCGCGGTGTGCGGATCGCCGGTGAGCATGACCGCGTAGCGCAGCAGCGCCTGCAGCCGCGCCTCCACGAACTCCTCGAACGTCAACCCGACCCCCTCCCCTGACCTTATGACGGGTCGGGGGAGGGATCTGTTGCGAATGTCAGGGAATCAGCGGAGCGTAGCCGGGGTCCAACAGTCCGCGGTCGCGCAGCGCCTGGTAGAGCGGCGTGGTCTGCGGATAGTGGCCCCAGTGGTGGTCGCCGTCGGTGCCGTTGTCGTGACCGTGCCCGCCGCCGGTGTTCCCGACGCCGCCGAGCAGCTGCTGCTGGACCGGGTTCAGGCCCGACCACCAGGGGCGCTGCGACAGGCCGGCGACGTCGTCGCGGATGGCGATCCACCGGTACGTGTAGCCGAGGAACACGCACTTGCGCGTGATGTCGGAGAGGTTGTCCGACCGCGCGTGCCAGATCCGCCGGTCGAAGAACACGACGTCACCGGCGTCGACCGCGACCTGCCGCGCACCGTCCGGCGTCGGCCACGACACGTCGCGGGTCGGCGGGCCGGGCAGCCAGTTGGTCCGGTGGCTGCCGGGGATCAGGGTCAGGTTGCCGCGGCCGGTCTCCGACACGTCGGACAGCCAGTAGGCGAGCTTCACCGACAGCCGGGGGCGCGGATCGGTCTCCAGCTCGCGGTTCTGCCGGCCGCCGTCCTGGTGCCAGTGCCACCAGTCGGGCTTCGGCGCCGCCAGCGGCGGGTGTACGTCAAGATGCGAGTGGTAGATGTGCACGTTCCACCCGAGGATCGACCAGACCAGCGGAAACGTCGCCGGGTGGTCGATCAGGTCGACCAGGTCGGGGTGGTGGGTGACCGGGCTGAGCAGGTGCAACGAGCCGTCCGCGGCGCGGGGGTGCTGCTGGTGCGCGGTCTCCAGCACCGACGCGTAGTGGCGCACCTCGCCCGGGCTCAGCACGCCCTTGATCACGAGGTAACCGTCCGCGTCGAACTGCTCGCGCTGCTCGCGGGTCATCGGCGTCCAGGTCGCGGTGCCGTTGTCCGGCGCTGCCGCTATCGCTGACATCCCCGTCTCCAGTTCCGGCGCCGTCCGCAGGCGCCCTCACCGCACCAGACGGGCACGGGCTCCACGACCGTGGTCGCCCGTTCGTGCGGCAATTTCTGGACATTTCGCGTGCAACGGATGAACCCGTCCGCGACGTCTACCTAGTAAGACGCGCGGGACAGACGCATCGCCGGGTAGCCGACGACCCGGTCCCTCGGCCCGCCGGTGTCCGCGGACGTGGCGAGCGCGAGCCGGTCCACCCGCAGCGCGTGCCGCCGGCCCCAGGTGAGCAGGCCGCGCAGCGCGTGCCGGCCGCAGGCGTCGCCCGCGCCGATCCGCTCCGGCGCCAGGTCGTCGATGGCCGCCGCGGTGACCGCGTCGCGCCGCCGGGCCTCCTCCTCGGTCAGGTAGTGCGACAGGTCGGTGCTGCACAGCACCACCGTGCCCGGTCCGGCGACGGCGTCGAGCAGCGTGGCGACCGCGTCGGGATCGTCGGGCCCGATGAGCACCGGCAGCAGTTTCGGCAGGTGTACGCGCAGCAGCAGCGGCACCTGCACCTCGATCGAGTGCTCGGGGGCGTGCGGGCGGTCGTCGGCGACGGCGAGCCCGCGGTCGACCAGCAGCCGGACGCCGTCCGTGTCGATCGCGATCTCGCCGAGGGGGGTCGCCCACGCGGTGGCGGTGGACACGGCGGCGCCCCGCAGCGGCACGTGATGGGCGGGCCCGAGGACCACGGCCCGTTCGAAGGGCGCCGGGCGGTCGCGCAGCTCACGGTAGACGTGGGCGGCGGTCGGGCCGGAGAACTGGTAGCCCGCGTGCGGCACGACGTAGGCCACCAGTCCATCGACGGGCGTGGTAGTGACCATCGTCTGTGCCGGGGGTGCGGCGTCGAGCATCGCGTCGATCAGGGTCGCGAGCTCCACCGGATCGGCCGGGTAGAACGTGCCGGCCACCGCTGCCGGGCGCGTCACGACAGAACCACGGCCGGGTGGAACGGGCCCGCCACCGCCGGGCGCGTCATGACAGGACCACCGGCAGGCGGCGCTGGCCCCAGGTTCCGGCCGGGCCGTCGTAGACGCCGGGCAGCTGGTGTCCGCAGTGGACGCAGAGGCCGTCGTCGGTCAGGTGGTAGGCGCGCAGGTCGTACCAGTCGCGGACGACGACCGGCCGGTCGCAGCCCGGGCAGTGCGTGGTCTGGCCGTCGGGGTCGTGGACGTTGCCGGTGTAGACGAACCGCAGGCCGGCGTCGAGCGCGATGCGGCGGGCCCGGCGCAGCGTCTCCGGTGGCGTGCGCGGGATGTCGCGCATCTTGAAGTCGGGGTGGAACGCGGTGAAGTGCAGCGGCACGTCGGTGCCGAGGTGCTCCAGCAGCCAGTCGCACTCGCGGCGCAGCTCGTCGTCGCCGTCGTTCTGCCCCGGGATGAGCAGCGTCGTGATCTCGAACCACACGTCGGTGCCGCGCAGGTACTCCAATGTGGACAGCACCGCGTCGAGTCGGGCGAAGGTCACCTTCTCGTAGAACCGCTCGGTGAACCCCTTGAGGTCGATGTTGGCCGCGTCGATGTGCCGGTAGAACTCCTCCCGGGGCGCCGGGTTCATGTAGCCGGCGGACACCGCGACCGCCTTGATCCCGGCCTCGCGACAGGCGTCGGCGACGTCCATCGCGTACTCCATGAAGATCACCGGATCGTTGTAGGTGAACGCGATCGACCGGCAGCCCAGCCGTACAGCGGCCGCGGCGAGCTGCGAGGGGTCGGCGGAGGCGGCGAGGGTGTCGATCTCGCGGCTCTTGGAGATGTCCCAGTTCTGGCAGAAGCGGCAGCCGAGGTTGCAGCCCGCGGTGCCGAAGGACAGCACCGGCGAGCCCGGCAGGAAGTGGTTGAGCGGTTTCTTCTCGATCGGGTCGACGCAGAAACCGGACGAACGGCCATAGGTGGTGAGGACGATCTCGTCACCGGAGCACTGCCGGACAAAGCAGAACCCGCGCTGGCCCTCGTGGAGCCGGCACGCTCTCGGGCAGACGTCGCACTGCACCCGGCCGTCAGCCAACCGGTGCCAGTGCACGGTCGGCACCGTCGCCATAAGCCCGACTGTACGCCCGCGAAATCCGCCTGACCCACCGATAATCGCGGCGGGACGATGGCGCGGTGCTGCTGACCATCACCACCACCCACCGGCCCGCGACCGACCTCGGCTACCTGCTCGTGAAGCATCCCGGCAGGTTGCAGTCGTTCGAGGTCAGCGGCGGCACGGCGCACGTCTTCTACCCGGAGGCGGGCGAGGACCGGTGCACGGCCGCCCTGCTGCTGGAGGCGGATCCGGCGGCGGCACGCACGGCGAAGGGGCCCGACACGTTCACGCTGCGCCAGCACGTCAACGACCGGCCCTACGCCGCGTCGAGCCTGCTGGCGGTGGCGCTCGGCCGGGTGCTGCGCACCGCGCTGCGCGGCGACTCACGGGACCGGCCCGAGCTCGCCGCCACCCCGATCCCCCTCGAGCTGCGGATCCCGGCGCTGCGCTGCAAGGGTGACGCGGCGACGTTCTTCGAGCCGCTCGGCTGGACCGTCGAGGCGGCGCCGATCCCGCTGGACGCCGCGCACCCGGAGTGGGGGCCCAGCCGGTACGTCGACCTGACGCTGCGCGGCACGATGCGGCTCGCGGACGCGCTCAACCACGTGTACGTGCTGCTGCCGGTGCTCGACGACGCCAAGCACTACTGGGTCTCCTCCGACGAGGTCGAAAAGCTGATCCGGGCGGGGACCGGGTGGCTGGCGGAGCACCCGGCGAAGGGCGTGATCGCCCGCCGATACCTCGCGCACCGCACGTCGCTGACCAACGAGGCGCTGTCGCGGCTGTCGGACGTGGATCCCGACGCCGACTCCGTGATCGAACGAGCTCCCCGGCCCGAGTCGCTGGCGGCGCTGCGCCGGGCCGCGGTCGTCCGGCAGCTGGCCGAGGCCGGCGCGAGCCGGGTGCTGGACCTCGGCTGCGGCCCCGGCGCGCTGCTCGGCGAGCTGATCCGGGACCGGCGGTTCACCGAGATCGTCGGCGCCGACGTGTCGACCGTGTCGCTGGAGATGGCCGCCCGCCGGCTGCGCCTGGACCGCCTCCCCGACCGGCAGCGGGCACGGATCCGGCTGCTGCAGACGGCCCTGACCTACCGCGACGACCGGCTGCGCGGCTACGACGTGGCGGTCCTCATGGAGGTCGTCGAGCACGTCGACCCGTCGCGGCTGCCGGCGCTCGCGGCGAGCGTCTTCGGGCACGCGGCCCCGCGCACGGTCGTCGTCACCACCCCCAACGTCGAGTACAACGTCCGGTACCCCGGCCTGGAGCACGGCCGGATGCGCCACCACGACCACCGGTTCGAGTGGGACCGGGCGCAGTTCGGCGCGTGGTGCGACGACGTCGCGGCCCGCTACGGGTACACCGTGACGCGCCACGGCATCGGCGAGGAAGACCTTGAAGTCGGCACGTCCACCCAGATGGCGGTGTTCAAGAAGTGACCACGGTGACGATCCCCGAGCTGTGCCTGGTGGCGCTGGTCGGCATCTCCGGCTCCGGCAAGTCGACGTTCGCCCGGCGGCAGTTCGCGCCGACGCAGGTGCTGTCGTCCGACGCGTTCCGGGCGCTGGTCGCCGACGACGAGAACGACCAGTCCGCGTCCGCGGAGGCGTTCGACGCGCTGCACTACATCGCCGGCAAGCGGCTGCGGGCCGGCCGGCTCACCGTCGTCGACGCGACCAACGTGCAGGCGCACGCGCGGAAGGCGCTGGTCGACCTGGCCCGGGCGCACGACGTGCTGCCCGTCGCGATCGTCTTGGACGTGCCGGAGAGCGAGTGCTGGGCGCGCACCGAGCTGCGCCCCGACCGGGACTTCGGCCGGCCCGTGCTGTCGCGGCAGCACCGCGACCTGCGCCGCTCGCTGAAGCACCTCGGGCGGGAGGGCTTCCGCCAGGTGCACGTCCTGCGTGACGTGGCCGAGGTGGAGTCGGCGGTCGTGGCGTACGAGAAGCTCTTCAACGACAAGAAGGAGCTGACCGGCCCGTTCGACATCATCGGCGACGTGCACGGCTGCCGGGAGGAGCTGGAGCTGCTGCTCGACCGGCTCGGCTACGTCCTGGCCCGCGACGCCGCCGGGCGGCCCGCGGACGCGCGGCACCCGGACGGGCGCACGGCGGTGTTCGTCGGCGACCTCGTCGACCGCGGCCCCGACTCCCCCGGCGTCCTGCGGCTGGTCATGGGCATGGTCGCGGCCGGGCACGCGCTGTGCGTGTCGGGCAACCACGAGGCGAAGCTGCTGCGGGCACTGCGGGGCGTCAACGTCAAGCGGACGCACGGGCTGCAGGAGACCCTCGACCAGCTCGAGACCGACGCCGAGCTCGGCGCCGTGCTGCCCGCCTTCCTCGACGGGCTCATCAGCCACTACGTGCTCGACGGCGGGCGGCTGGTGGTCGCGCACGCCGGGCTCAAGGAGGCCTACCACGGGCGCGCGTCGGGACGGGTGCGGGCGTTCGCGCTGTACGGCGACACGACCGGCGAGACCGACGAGTACGGGCTGCCGGTCCGCTACCCGTGGGCGCAGGAGTACCAGGGCGCGGCGACCGTCGTCTACGGCCACACGCCCGTGCCGGCCGCCGAGTGGGTCAACAACACGATCTGTGTCGACACCGGCTGCGTCTTCGGTGGCGCGCTGACCGCGCTGCGGTACCCGTCCCGGGAGCTGGTCTCGGTGCCGGCCGTCCGCGCGCACTACGAGCCGGTGCGGCCGCTGGTCGTGCCGGTGCCGGAGGAGCGCGGACTGGACATCGCCGACGTCACCGGACGGCGCACCCTGGAGACGCCCGCGGGGCGGGTGACGGTGGCGGCCGAGAACGCCGCGGCGGCCCTGGAGGTCATGAGCCGCTTCGCGGTCGACCCGCGCTGGCTGGTGTGGCTGCCGCCGACGATGGCGCCCGCGTCGACGTCGGCGGTCGAGGGCTACCTGGAGCACCCGGTGGAGGCCCTGACCGACTACGCCAAGGCGGGCGTGCCGCGGGTCGTGTGCGAGGAGAAGCACATGGGCTCGCGGGCGGTGCTGGTGGTCTGCCGGTCCGCTGCCGCGGGTGAGCGGCGCTTCGGCGGCTCGGGTGGCGGGGCGATCTACACGCGGACGGGCCGGCCGTTCTTCCCGCCGCCGATCGAGACGGCGCTGCTCGATCGGGTCCGGGCCGCCGCCGGCGGGCTCTTCGACGAGCTCGGCACCGACTGGCTGCTGCTGGACGCCGAGGTGCTGCCGTGGTCGGCGAAGGCCGAGCCGCTGATCCGCGAGCAGTACGCGAGCGTCGCCGCGGCGGCGGGTGCCGCGCTGCCCGCCGCCGTCGCGGCCCTGACCGCCGCCGCCGGGCGGGGCATCGACGTGGCGTCGTTGCGGGCCCGTTTCACCGGCCGGGTGACGTCGATGGCGGCGTTCACGGATGTGTACCGGCAGTACTGCTGGCCGACGGACGGCCTCGACGGGCTCCGGCTGGCGCCGTTCCACGTGCTGGCCGGGGAGGGCGCGTCGTACCTGCGCCAGGACCACGAGTGGCACCTGGCGATGGTGGACCGGCTCGTGGCGGCGGACGACCTGTTCGCCCCGACCCGGCGGCTGGTGGTCGACCCGGCGTCCCCCGCGGACGTCGCGGCCGCGACCGACTGGTGGCTGGAGCTGACCGCGGCGGGCGGCGAGGGCATGGTGCTCAAGCCGGCCGTCGACGCCGGGCCGCGGGTCCAGCCGGCGCTGAAGTGCCGCGGCCGGGAGTACCTGCGGATCATCTACGGACCCGACTACCTGACGCGGCTCGACCAGCTGCGGGCCCGGGGGCTGCAGCGCAAGCGCAACCTGGCGCTGCGGGAGCAGGGCCTGGGGCTCGCGGCGCTGGACCTGCTGGCGGCCGGAGGCTCCACGCGAGCTGTGCACCAGCTGGTGTTTGCCCTGCTGGCCTGTGAAAGCGAGCCGGTCGATCCCCGTTTGTAGCCGGGCTCACGTACGCTGGTGCGCCATGGAAGAAAAGACTCGCGCTTTCAGCGAGCTGCTCGCCTTCAACCCGCTCGACGCGAAGGGCCTGCTCAACACCTTCGGCGTGATCGGCGTCTGGATCATCATGTTCGTGGAGACGGGCCTCCTCGTGGGCTTCTTCTTCCCCGGAGACTCACTGCTGTTTTTGGCCGGCGTCGGCGCGTCATCGGTCGCCGAGGAGCTGCTGGGCACCAGGCTGAGCCTGACCCAGCTGCTCATCGGCGCGCCGCTGTGCGCGATCGCCGGCGCCCAGCTGGGCCACTTCCTCGGCGCCAAGTATGGCCGCAGGATGTTCGACCGGCCCAACTCACGGCTGTTCAAGAAGGAGTACGTCGAGAAGGCCGAGCACTACTTCGTGAAGTTCGGCCCGGCGAAGGCCGTGGTGCTCGCCCGGTTCATCCCGATCGTCCGGACGTTCCTCAACCCGGTCGCCGGCACGATCGGCATGCCGGCGCGGCAGTTCTTTCTGTGGAACGTGATCGGCGGCATCCTGTGGACCGACGGCATCCTGCTCGTCGGCTGGGGCCTCGCGAAGCAGATCAACGACGCGATCCCGGACGGCCAGATCGACAAGTACCTGCTGCCGGCGGTGCTGCTGATCGTGCTGATCTCGGCCCTGCCGATCTTCATCGAGATCTTCCGCGGCTGGCGGGAGCGCCGCCGCACCCCTGCGGTCCCCGTCGAGGAGGGCCGCGCCGGCGCCCACCGCGCCGCGGAGTAGCACTAGCTGGTCCTGATCAGCGCCTGCAGGAAGATGTTGCCGATCTGCTCGGGGTCGGTGACGACGAAGGACCGGCCACCGGTGGCCGCGGCGATCTCCGCCAGCTCCTGCTGCTTGACGTCGGGCCCGACCCCCAGTAGCACCACGCGCACTGGACGGGTCGGGTCCGTCGCTCGTTCCAGCTCCAGTTTCAGCGTCTCCAGGCTCATCCCCGGCTTGGAGTTGGTGCCGTCGGTGAAGACGACGACGGTGTTGGAGCGGCCCTCCTTGTAGCCTTCCTTCAGCGCCTTGTACGCCGCCAGGACCGTCTCGTAGAGCCCGCAGACGTCGGCGGTGGTGGCCTTGGCGCCGGCGACGGCGGTGGTCAGCCTGGCGCGCTGGCCCTGGCTGAGCGGGTTGAGCGGCACGACCTCCTGATGGCCGGAGGCGTAGGCCCACAGGCCCAGCTCGCTGTCGTCGGTGAAGAGGGCGAGCCCGTCGGTGGCCGTCTTGCGCAGCACCTGCAGGCGCGACGGGGAGCCGGCGCCGGCCATCGGCCGGTTCACCGACGACGTCGTGTCGACCAGCGTGAGGACGCGCGACGGGGCGGTCGTGGCGTTCCAGTACCCGAGGATGTCGGTGATCTTCCGTTCCTCGGTGAGCGCCTTCACCGTGACCGGAGCGGTGGCGGCGCCGCGGCCGGCGGGGAAGCCGGCGCTGGTCGAGCCGTCGGCGGCGCGGAAGCCGAGCCTGGCGAAGAGGTCGCGGTTGCCCTCCGCCGTCAGCGCGGCCCGGAAGCGGCCCGCCGCCTCGAGGTTGGCCCTCGGTTTGCCGTTGATCATGGCGTACGGGTAGTCGAGCGTCACGGCCGGATCCACGGTCAGGGCGGTGAGCGGCACGACCGGCCCACCCGCGTTGTGGGCGATGACCGCCTGCTCGCTCATCGGCGCCACCTGCGCCGGGCCCGTGCTCTTGTCCAGCGCGGTCTGGTCGGCGGCGACGGCGATCGACCGGTACGCCTTGACCACGTCGACCAGTCGCTTGGGGTCGGTGAGGATCGAGTCGTAGAGCAGGCCGGCCCCGGCGAGGCCGGCGGTGCTGCGGCGCGGGTCGACGGCGGCGAGCTGGACCTGCTTGCTGGCGACCTTGGCGAGCAGCGCCGCCATCTGCGGCGCGCCCGCGGTGCCGCCGGTGGCGTCGAGCGCGGCGGCGAGCGGATCGGGCACGGCGATGGCGACCGGGCTGGTGGCGACGGACTGGGCGTCGGGCTCGAACGCCTCGCGGCTGACCGCCTGCATCCGCACCAGCCACGCGGTCGAGTCGGGGATCCACACGGTCGGCACGTCGGCGTCGGCGGGGGAAGGGACCGCGGTGGCGGCGACGTTGATCGCGCCGCCGGCCCGGGCGGCGAGCTGGCCGGCGACGTCGGCCGGCTCGGCGGCGCGCACCTGCACCTGGACGCAGTCGCCGCCGACCTCGGGCTTCGTGGCGCTCCAGCGGGTCGCGGCGTCGCGGACCGCGGGCGCGATGTCGGGCGCCGCGGCGACGACGAGCCTGATCCCGCCGTCGCAGTCACCGGAGCCGCCGGCCACGGCGCGGACGCCGACCACGGTGACGCCGATCAGCGCCACGATCCCGGCGACCGCCAACGGTGCTTTCCCTCGCGCCACGTGCCTCACCGTGCCCTTCGCCGCCTGCTCGCGTCCCTGTACGCGTCTTCGCGTGCCTCTGCTCGCGTTGCCGCATGGCGTCGCGTGCCTCTGCCCGCGTTGTCGCGTGTCGTCGCGCGTTGTCGCGAGTCTTCGCGATCGGAGCAGTGTAGGCGCAGGTCAGGCGGTTGCTGAGGGAAGGTTCAGCCAGTCGGTCGGCACCGGCTGCGGGGTGCGACCCAGGGTTAACGCTCGGTAAGTCAGCAGCGCGGCTTCCTCCAGGTAGAGGGCGCGCTTGTGGGCCAGCTCGACCGAGTCGGCGATCACGGAGCAGCCGTGATGGGAGAGGATCACGCAGTTGACGCCACCCGCGCACGCGGCCGCGGCCAGCTCACCGACCCGGGGATCGCCGGGCGGGCTGAACGGGGTGGTCACGACCTGCCGGAGGTAGAAGGCATGGTCGGTGGTGACGAGCCGGATCGGCTCGCCGATCGCGTCGAGCAGCAGCACCGTCTGCGGGTGGAGGTGCACGATCGCATTCGCGTCGGGTCGGACGCGGTAGGTCGCCAGGTGGAGCCCAAGCTCAGATGATGGCGCGGCATCTTTGTCAAGCGCCGCGCCATCGCTGATTCGGACCCGAACAAACGAGTCTGGCGACAGTCCGTCGAGCCAGGTGCCGGCAGCCGTCACCCAGCATTCGTCGGAGCCGGGCGCCCGGGCGGACAGGTTGCCGCCCGAGCCCACGACGAGCCCTGACCGCACGACCGCCCGCCCCAGGAGGGCAAGCTGGTCGCGCAGGTCGCCGGGCTGCTGGAGCAACCTACCGAGGTGCCTTCTTGGTCGCGCGCTTGCGCGGCGGCGTCAGAAGGTCGGCGATGGTGCCGATAGCGGCGGGCACCAGGCGGTAGAACGCCCAGACACCCCGCTTCTCGCGCTCCAGGAGCCCGGCCTCGGTCAGGATCCGCAGGTGGTGGCTCACCGTGGGCTGCGAGAGCCCGAGCGGGGCCGTCAGGTCACACACACACGCCTCGCCGTCCGGTGCCGACTGGATCAGGCTCAGGAGCCGGAGTCGGGCAGGGTCGGCAAGTGCCTTCAGGACGCCGGCAAGACGCTCGGCATCGGCGCGGTCAATCGGCTCGCCAGCAAGTGGCGAGATCTGGGGCAGGGTCATCTCAGCCAGCGCAGTTCCCACGTATTCCATCCTTCCACCAACACCATCGACCCGCCTGCATATACGCAGGTCCGAATCGACAATTTTTCAGCCCTATTGGCCGAGGTCGGCCAACGAAAATGCTGAGCGATAGCTCAGCCCCGCGGCGCGGACCGCCTTTTCCGCCCCACGGTCGACGATAACCGCGACACCGACAACTTCCGCGCCGGCCTCGCGCAACGCCTCTACTGCAGTGAGGACGCTTCCCCCAGTCGTGGAGGTGTCCTCGACCGCCAGCACCCGCCGGCCCGCCACGTCGGGTCCTTCGACCCGGCGCTGCAGACCGTGAGCCTTGTCACTCTTCCGGACGACGAACGCATCGAGCTCGCGTCCCGTCCCCCGCGCGGCAGCCGCATGCAGCATCGCGGTGGCCACCGGATCGGCGCCGAGGGTCAGCCCTCCCACAGCGTCGAAATCCCAGTCGGCGACCAGATCGAGCAGCACCCGGCCGACGAGCGGCGCACCAGCATGGTGCAGCGTCAAGCGACGGAGGTCCACGTACCAGTCAGCTACTTGTCCCGACGACAGCGTCACCTTGCCTCGGACCACAGCCAGGTCGAGTACGAGTTTCAGCAGGTCGTCACGGTCGGTCATGACCGAAGCGTACGCGCTAAATCTGCTCGGCGAATCGATGACCCGCACTCTCGCAGAAATTTAGGGCCGTCAAGTGGACAAGGAGGAATACGAAGGTGATCGCAGCGATCACCACGAGTGACGCGAGGGGTGACGGTGACAGGGGTCAACGAACCGCACGTGAGGGAGATTCGCGTTGGTTTCACCGGTTCGTACCCCTCTGCAGGGGTCGTCACATGGGCTCTGACCTGCGCGAACACTGCTTTGAGGGTGGGCCTGTCCCAGGGACTCAGCCCTTCGCCGCACAAGTCCGACCGTTCGGCGGCATCGTGACGTCAATCATGCTCGATGCTGGCCCCACTCAATGATCATCGCGGCCGATGCGGCTTCTCGTGCCGCGGGCGACACGCCGCATCAGTGCCTGCGGGGCGTGCCGCACCCCGAAGACGACCATCTTGTACTTCCAGCTGGGCACGCTGACGAGCTTGCCCTTCTTCAGATCGCGCAGGGCGTCGCGGACCACATTGCCGGCGTCCAGCCACAGCCACGGCGGCGTCTTGCCCGTGTCGATGCCGGCCCGCTGGTGAAACTCGGTGCGGGTGAACCCCGGGCACAGCGCCATCACGCGGACCCCTCCGGCCCGCACCAGCTGGCCGGTCGACTCGCTGAAGTTGGTGACCCAGGCCTTGGTCGCCGGGTACGTGGAGCCGGGCATCATCGCGGCGAACCCGGACACCGAGGAGACGTTGATGATGTCGCCCCGGCCGCGGGCGGTCATCCCGGGCAGCGCGGCGAGCGTGAGCCGCATGACCGCGTGGACGTTGAGCCGTAGCAGCAGCTCCTCCCGCTCCACGCTGGAGCGCGGGAACGGCGTGTTGAGGCTCATCCCGGCGTTGTTGACCAGCAGGTCCACGGGGCGGTCCGCGGCGGTGATCCGGGCCGCGACCAGGTCGCAGCCCTCGGGCGTCGACAGGTCCGCCGGCAGCACCTCGGCGCCGCCCGCCCCGGCCGCCGCCGCCTCGGCCGCCACGGCCTCGAGGCGGGCCTTGTCCCGGGCCACCAGCACCAGGTCGTGGGTCTTGGCGAGCTCACGGGCGAACGCGGCACCGATGCCCGCGGTGGCGCCGGTGATGAGGGCGACTGGCCGTTGGGTCATGCGCGCCAATCTAGTCCCGGGCACGCCGAAGGCCCCGGTCTCCCGGGGCCTTCGAGTGTTCGCCGAGCCGCTTCGACGGTGTCGCCTTACGGAGGCGGTGCCGCCTTACGGAGCCGGCGGCGGCTGGTGCGGCGGGCCGTCGGCGGGCGGCGGGTAGCCACCCGGGTAGCCGGTGTCGCCGGGCGTGCCGGGCGCCGGCGGCTCCCACTGCGCCTCGACCTTGCGGAAGTACGGGTGCGACGCCGGCAGCGCCAGCAGCACGATGACCGCCAGGATCGCCAGGATCAGCAGCACGCCGAGCACCGTGGTCACCGGCTGGAACCAGCCCGGCACCTCCGAGTAGAGCAGCTCGTTGTACTTGTCCCAGGTCGGCAGCTTCGGGTCGTTCTTGCGCGCCTGCTCCCAGAGGCTCTCCCCGGCGAGCGAGAAGGCGAACCCACCGAGCGAGCAGCACGCCGCGAGGCCGCCGAGCACCCACGTGAGGATGCGGGCGACCTGCTTGCCCTTGCCGACGAAGACGGCGAGCAGGACCAGCAGGACGATGATCAGAATGCCGAAGATCAACGTGACGGCACCGTTGGCACCAGCGCCGAAGCCGGCGCCCTCCTGCGACGTGCCGGCGACGGCCTTCTTGGCGCCGTCGGCGAGCGCACCGGCGTAGACGAGCGAGATGATGATATTGATCAGTTCGATCCCGGCCGCCGCGTAGAGCAGGTAGACGGCCAGGTTGACGGTGGACGGTCGGGCTCGCGGCCCAGACGCTGGGTCGGCGAATGCCATCGGATCTCCTCCCAGGAAACCTTGGGGATCAACCGTATCGATGTCGGGCTGCGGGCGCAGGTAATGGGCTCAGCTGTTGAGGCGATCTTGCGCATACTGGGCCAGCGTGGTGCTGCCCATCATGCATCCGGTGAACGTGCTGACCGCGGCGTCCTGCCCCGCCAGGCGCTGCCACGCGGCCCTGCCGGCCGACGGGTCGATGCGGGTCAGCAGCTCCGCCGCGTACACCCGGCCGGCGGGCGTGGCGCGGTCGAGAAGCGCCTCCAGCTTGGGCCGCAGCTTGGCACCGTGCCGCTGGAGCCCCTCCCCGACCGCGAAATACGCCTTGGTGGCGGGCGTGAGCGTGCCGGCGAAGCCGACCCCGCCGAACGCCAGCGTGTCGGCGGCGGCGAGCTGGCTCAGCTCATCGTCGAACGCGCCCTTCCTCTTCCACAGCATCGCCCTCGTCCTTATCCGGCGCTGACAGCGAGCGCCTTCTTGTCGTCCGCCAGGTCCACCACGACGCGGTCGCCGTCGCGGATCGTGCCGGCCAGCAGCGCCTTGGCGAGCTGGTCGCCGATGGACGTCTGGACCAGGCGCCGCAGCGGGCGGGCGCCATACACCGAGTCATACCCCAGACTGGCGAGCCAGTCACGTGCCGCGTCGGTGACGTCCAGGGTCAGCCGCCGGTCGGACAGTCGCCGGCCGAGCGCCCGCAGCTGGATGTCGACGATCTCGCGCAGGTCAGCGGGCGACAGCGTGTCGAACACGACCATGTCGTCGAGCCGGTTCACGAACTCCGGCTTGAAGTGCTGCCGGACGGAGGCGATCACGGCGTCGCGCCGCTGCTCCGCGGTCAGCGTCGGGTCGTCGGCGAGCACCTCGGAGCCGAGGTTGGAGGTCAGGATGAGGATCGCGTTGCGGAAGTCGACCGTGCGGCCCTGCCCGTCGGTGAGCCGGCCGTCGTCGAGCACCGCCAGCAGCACGTCGAACACGTCGGGGTGCGCCTTCTCGACCTCGTCGAGCAGCACCACCGAGTAGGGCCGGCGGCGGACCGCCTCGGTGAGCTGGCCGCCCTCCTCGTAGCCCACGTATCCGGGCGGCGCGCCGACGAGCCGGGCGACCGTGTGCTTCTCGCCGTACTCGCTCATGTCGATGCGGACGATGGCGCGCTCGTCGTCGAAGAGGAACTCCGCGAGCGCCTTCGCCAGCTCGGTCTTGCCGACGCCGGTCGGGCCCAGGAACAGGAAGCTGCCCGTGGGGCGGTCGGGGTCGGCGATCCCGGCGCGGGCGCGGCGCACCGCGTCGGAGACGGCCTGCACCGCGGCCTCCTGGCCGATGACCCGGCTGCGCAGCGACTCCTCCATCCGCAGCAGCTTGGCGGTCTCGCCCTCCAGCAGCCGGCCGGCGGGGATGCCGGTCCACGAGGCGACCACCGCCGCGATGTCGTCGGCGGAGACCTCCTCCTTCAGCATCGAGCCGGCGGACTGCAGCTCCTCGAGCTCGACCTCCGCGGTGCGCAGCTCCTGCTCGAGGTCGCGGATCCGCCCGTACCGCAGCTCCGAGGCCTTCGCGAGGTCGAGGTCGCGCTCGGCCCGGTCGGCCTCGCCGCGCAGCTGCTCCAGCTGCTCCTTGATCGAGGAGACGGCGGAGATGTGCTGCTTCTCGTTCTGCCAGCGCTCGGTCAGCGCGGTCAGGTGCTCGCGGCGGTCGGCCAGCTCGGCGCGCAGCCGCTCCAGCCGCTCCGCGGAGGCGGCGTCGGGCTCCTTGGCCAGCGCCATCTCCTCGATCTCCAGCCGCCGCACGGTCCGCTCGACCTCGTCCACCTCGACGGGCCGGGAGTCGATCTCCATACGCAGCCGCGACGCGGACTCGTCGACCAGGTCGATCGCCTTGTCCGGAAGGAAGCGGTCGCTGATGTACCGGTCGGAGAGCGTGGCCGCCGCGACCAGGGCCGCGTCGGTGATCCGCACGCCGTGGTGCACCTCGTAGCGCTCCTTGAGCCCACGCAGGATGCCGATGGTGTCCTCGATCGACGGCTCGCCGACCACGACCGGCTGGAACCGGCGCTCCAGCGCGGGGTCCTTCTCGATGTGCTCGCGGTATTCGTCCAGGGTGGTCGCGCCGACCATCCGCAGCTCGCCGCGGGCGAGCATCGGCTTCAGCATGTTGCCGGCGTCCATCGAGCCCTCGCCCTTGCCGGCGCCGACGATCGTGTGCAACTCGTCGAGGAACGTGATGACCTGCCCGTCGGAGCCCTTGATCTCCTCCAGGACGGACTTGAGGCGCTCCTCGAACTGGCCACGGTATTGCGCGCCGGCGACCATGGCCGCCAGGTCGAGGCTGACCAGGCGCTTGTCGCGCAGCGACTCGGGCACGTCGCCGGCCACGATCCGCTGGGCCAGGCCCTCGACGATCGCGGTCTTGCCGACGCCCGGCTCGCCGATCAGCACTGGGTTGTTCTTGGTGCGGCGGGACAGCACCTGGATCACCCGGCGGATCTCGGAGTCCCGGCCGATGACCGGATCGATCTTGCCGTCGCGGGCGGCCTGGGTCAGGTCGACGCCGTACTTCTCCAGGGCCTGGAAGGTCTGCTCCGGGTCGGCGGTGGTGACGCGCCGATCGCCGCCGCGGACCTGCGGGAACGCGGCGACCAGGGTCTCCTCGGTGGCCCCGGACTCCTTGAGGCGGGCGCCGACCGCGCCGCCGACGCGGGCCAGGCCGGCCAGCAGGTGCTCGGTCGAGGTGTATTCGTCGCCGAGCGGGCGGGCGATCTGCTCCGCGGCCGCGATCGCGTTGGCGAACTCGCGGGCGACATTGGGCTCGACCACGCTGGAACCCTTGGCGCTGGGTAGCCGGTCCACGGCGTGCAGCGCGGCGCGGCGGATGTCGGCGGGGTTGGCGCCCACGGCGCGCAGCAGGCCCGCGGCGGTCGAGCCACCCGTGTCCAGCAGCGCCAGCAGCAGGTGCCATGGTTCGACGGTCGCGTGTCCGCGCTGGCTCGCCGCGTCAACGGCGGCCTTGATGACCTCGCGACTCTTGGTGGTCAGGCGTTCGGCGTTCATCGGCTCCTCGTTCCGGTCCATACCTGTGCACCAGGTACGACGCTCGCGAGGTTGAGTCTATTCCACTCAAGTCTTATCGTGCAGCGACAGCGACCCTCGACCACTCACAATTCCTGTCTTTCACCTCGCACAGCCACACCTCACCCGACTGCTGCGCGGGGTAGCCCAGGATCGTCGTCTCCGACAGCCGGCGCAGCCGGAAGACCAGCCGGCCGCCCTGGTCGCGGGTGCGCCGCTCGCTGTCCACCGTCCAGACGCCCTGACCGCTGGCGACCAGCAGCAGGCCGCCGGGCAGCACCTCCGCGCTGTACACCTCGGCGACCTCACGCATCGCGCTCGCCTCGACCCAGGTCCCGCCCTCGGCGCGGCGGGCCGCGAACTGGTTGGCGGCGAGCCACACGTCGGAGCCGTCGGGCGCCACCACCACGTGCGGCTCCACGCCGCTCTGCTGCGGCAGCCTGGCCGCGCCCTCGGTGCGCCAGGTGCGGCCGCGGTCGGCGCTGCTCCAGACGCTGACCGTGATCATCGGCGGGGCGCTGCCGGAGGTCTCGACGGACTGCGCGGTCAGCCACAGCTTGCCGTCCGCCTGCGCGACCAGGCTCGTGAAGCGCTGGTTGCCCGACGGGTGGCTGGGCAGCGCCACGCGCTTGCCGTCGTCGGTGATCTCCATCGGCTGGCGCGCCGCGCAGTCGACCGTGCCGTCGAGGCAGCCGACGCTGAAGCGCGGCTCGGTGAGGTTGAGCTCCGGCGGCGGCGGGTTGAGCGGGTACTGCTTGAACGTATGGCCGGTGTCCTTGGAGACGTACCAGCCGCCGGGCGCCGTGCGGAGCAGCAGCACGTTGCCCCGGCCGAGGCGCATCTCGACCTCGGTGGCGTCGTCGAAGGGCACCTTGCGGGGCACCCACGACTGCCCGCCGTCGAGCGTGATGACCAGGCCGACCTGGCAGGCCTGCCCGTTGACGCACGTGCTGAACAGGGCATACCCGGTGTCGGCGTCGGCGAACTCGACCGAGCGCGGCGAGGTGCCCTTCGGCACCTGGACCACCGACTGCCGGTTGTGCGGGTCCTCGGTGCCGGCCGGGGCCGGCGCCTCCTCCTGGTAGGACACGTCCGGCGCGGGGTCGTCGGCCTGCTCCTCGCCGGGGCCGCAGGAACCGGCGGTCAGCGTCATGAGCAGTGTGACGGCCAGGGCGGCGGCGAGTGCACGACGCTTCCCCGACGCCACCTGCTTCCCCGACGCCACCTGCTTCGCCACCGCCGCGTGTTTCACCACCGCCACCGCAGGAACCTCCGCTGGTAGCGCACCTTGACGCTGCTGCGCTTGACCTGGCCGCTGATGTGGAACGCGACGCCCGGCCCGGACGGCTCGACCTTCGACCGCACGTTGCTCGCGTCGGCGTCGATGCTGTCGAGGTCGGCGGTGGCACCGGCGGGCAGGATGAGCTCGACCGAGCTGGACTGCGCGTCGAGCGCGACGTCCACGGCGGCGGCACTGAAGATCGCCTCGGTGAAATCGATCTTCACGGAACCGGACCGGGTCGAGATCGACAGCAGGCGGGGGACGGTCCAGCGGCCCTGCCGCTTCAGCGCCGACGCCCGGTTGCGGATCTCGACGAGCTTGGGCGCGGTCACCTGCTGCACGGGAAGGTCGATCACATACGGCTCGACCTCGCCGAACGTGCGGGAGCGCAGGACGCCGTCGACGCGTTCCTCGAACTCCGCGAGGGTGAGCCGACCCTCGGACACCGCCGTGTTCAGCTGGGCCACGACCCGCTCGCGCTCCGCGTCTGAGATGCGCATGTCGCGATGGTCCGTGCTCACGACGACACTGTAGACCCAGGCGAGATTCATTGATATAGCCCTGAACCAGGGCGACTTTTCACCCTAAAGCCACCCGTATGGCTGTATCCGGAGAGTAACCGGTCCCTTCGGCTCTTCCGCAGTCACCAGGTGGCGGGCTAAGTTGTCGCCGACTCCAGGACCTCTGGCGATCACATACCCGCTGGCCACGGGAGCTGACGGTGAGCGTGCAACAAGCGGGATTCCGGGGCTTTGCCAATCCGGTCGACCCTACTCCAGCAGAGCTGCGTGCCTGGGCCTACCACCCCGACGCGGCGGTGCTGCAGACGATGCCGCCGGACTGGGACCTCCTGGTCGCCGGCGACCGGCTGATCGGCACGCTGTTCGACCTGGCGATGGACCCGGCCTGCCCGGCCCGCCGGTTCGCACTGCACTGCCTGTACATCTACGCCGCCGACGGGATCCGCACGCACTTCCGGGCCCACCCGAAGCGGCGGCTGCGCAAGTTTGTCGAGCAGGCCGAGGAGCAGGGCGACGAGCACCTGACCACCTGGGCGCACAACGCCCGGATGCTGCTGGCCCGGCCGGAGCTGTTCGAGTATCACGACTGGTGCGAGGGCGGCCTGACCCGCGCACCCCGCAGGATCAGCTGAAAGGGCGCCGTCAGCGACGGCGCCCCCTCATTGACCACACCCTGCGAGCATCCGGTCAGCCCTCCGGATGACCACACCATTCCCTGCGCACTTGATGCCCTGCGGCGGGGAACGGCAAACACGCTATTTCTGCGAAGGCCGCCACACCACCAGCGCCGTCTGGTGCTGGTTGGTCGGCACCAGGTCGCGGCGCGGGAAGCCGGCCGCCTCCAGCTGCGCCAGCCTGGTCCGGGTGCGGATCAGCTCGTCCTCCAGATCGGCCACCCGCTGGCGCAGGTCACCGACGAGCCCTTCCAGCTCGATGATCCGCTTGATGCCGGCGAGGTTGACGCCTTCCTCCTGGCTGAGCCGCTGCACCTCACGCAGCAGCGCCACGTCGCGCTCGCTGTAGCGGCGGCCGCCACCGGAGGTGCGGCCGGGCTGCACCAGCCCCATGCGGTCGTACTGCCGCAGGGTCTGCGGGTGCATCCCGGCCTGCCGGGCAGCGATCGAGATGATCAGCACCTTGGCGTCGGAGACCGCCTCGAAGCCGATGAAGATCGCGCGCTCGTCATCGTCATCGTTCATAGCTGCTGCGCTCCCGTGCGATCGCGTCGAGCCGCTCCCTCGGAGCCGGCGGCGCCGCGGCCGCGTAGTCGGACAGTGCCTGCCGGGCGGCCTCGCTCAGCTCCGCCGGCACGTGGACGTCGATCGTGACGAGCAGGTCACCGACCTTCCCGTCGCGCCGGGCGACCCCCTTGCCGCGCACCCGCAGCGTCCGCCCGCTCGGGGTGCCCGGGGGCACCCGCAGCGTCACGGCCGCGTCGAGGGTCGGCACCCGCAGGTCGGCGCCGAGCGCCGCCTCCGCGAAGGTCACCGGCACCGTCAGGGTCAGATCGTCGCCGGTCCGGCCGAAGACCGAGTCGGGACGCACCCTGATCAACACGAACAGATCGCCGGCCGCGCCGCCACGCGTGCCCGGCTCGCCCCGACCGCTCAGGCGGATCCGCTGACCCTCGGCGACCCCCGGAGGGATGCGCACGTTGATCGTGCGGGTCTTGGTCACGCCGCCGCTGCCCACGCACTCCGGGCACTTCTCGTCGACGATCGTGCCCACGCCCTGGCACTCGCGGCACGGCTCGGTGAAGCTGAACGAGCCCTGGTTGCTGCTGACGACACCCTGGCCGCGGCAGTTGGGGCAGGTCCGCGGCGTGGAGCCGGGGGCCGCGCCGTTGCCGTGGCAGGTCTCGCAGGTGCCGGGCGTGCGCAGCGTGATCGGCAGCGTCGCGCCCTGGACCGCGTCGGCGAAGTTGAGGACCACCTCGGTCTCGACGTCGCGTCCTCGGCCGCGGCGGCCGGGCGCCCCACCGGGCGCGCCGGGTCCGCCGCCACCGGAGAAGATCGAGCTGAACAGGTCGGAGAAACCCGCACCGCCGAAGCGGCGGTCGCCACCTACACCCGCCCCGGCGCCGGCGCCCGGGCCGGCCCCGCCGCCCTGCGCGCCATTGGCGAACAGGTCGGAGAAGTCGAAGCCGGGCCCGCCCGGGCCGTGGTTGCCGGCCCGCGCGTTGCGCCGGAACGCGCCCGCGCCGAAGAGCGACCGCATCTCGTCGTACTCCTTGCGCCGGCCCGGGTCGGAGAGCACGTCATACGCCTCCGACACCGCCTTGAACCGCTCCTCGGCCGCCGCGTTGTTGGGGTTGCGGTCGGGGTGCAGCTCGCGCGCGAGCTTGCGGTACGCCTTCTTGACCTCGTCGGTGGAAGCGGATTTGGTGACGCCCAGAACCGCGTAGAAATCCTTTTCCAACCAGTCCTTCGAACTCATCGCGCCACCTCCTCCAGGCGTCTCTTACTCCGGGTCGGCAACGGCGACCAGGGCCGGTCGCAGCAGCCGCTCGCCGAGAAGGTAGCCGCGCCGCATCACGTCGATGCAGGTCGGCTCGCTCACCTCGGCCGAGGTCAGGTGGGCCACCGCCTCGTGACGGGTCGGGTCGAACGGATCGCCCTTCGACCCGAAGACGGTCAGCCCGAACTTCGTCAGCGCCGCCGTCAGCTGCTCCGCCACCGCGCCGAACGGCCCGACCAGGTCGCCGTGCTCGCGGGCCCGGTCCAGGTCGTCGAGCACGGGCAGCAGCGCGCCGAGCACGTTGCCGGTGGACTGCTCGACCACCATCGCCCGGTCACGGTCGACCCGCTTGCGGTAGTTGGCGTACTCGGCGGTGACCCGCTGCAGGTCGCGGGTGCGCTCGTCGAGGTCGGTGCGCAGCGCGGCCAGCTCGGCGCCGAGGCCGTGCTGGTGCGCGTCGTCCGTGGTGCCCTGCGCGGCGGCCTCGCCCGGCTCGCTGGCCGGCGGCGCGTGCACCGTGAACGCCTCGTCCACGATCTCGCCCTCGACCGGCGCCTCGTCGGTCTCTGCGACGTCCGTCCCGGCCTGCTCGGCGACGGTCTCGGTCTCCTCGACCTCCACGTGTGCCTCCTCCGCGGTGTGTCCGGCGTCGGGTGCTTCGGTCGGCTTGCTGTTGGCCGGCACCTTCCGCTTGTCCTTGATCACAACGCGCTCCGCCGGCCCCTCCGGGCCGGCGGCGCGGGCTTCGTCGGTCACTTCTTGTCGCCCTCGTCGATGATCTCGGCGTCGACGACGTCATCCGGGCCGTTGCCGGCGGTGCCGGCGGTGCCGGCCGTGTCGCCGCCGCCGAACCCGGCGCCGGGGGCCTCGCCGCCGGCGCTCTGCTGCCGCTGCTGCTCGTAGAGCGCGCTGCCGGCCTGCTGCGAGACCTGCGCCAGCTTCTCGTGCGCCGCCTTGATCCGCTCGGTGTCGTTGCCGCCCAGCGCGCTGCGCAGGTCGCCCAGCGCCTCGTTCATCTGGTCGCGGGCGTCGGCCGGGATCTTGTCACCGGACTCGGCGAGGAACTTCTCGGTCTGCCACTGCAGGGCCTCGGCCAGGTTGCGGGTCTCGGCCTCCTCGCGGCGACGCTTGTCGTCGTCGGCGTGCTCCTGCGCGTCGCGCATCATCCGCTCGATGTCGTCCTTCGGCAGCGCCGAGCCGCCGGTGATCGTCATCGACTGCTCCTTGCCCGTGCCGAGGTCCTTGGCGGACACGTGCACGATGCCGTTGGCGTCGATGTCGAAGGTGACCTCGATCTGCGGCACGCCACGCGGCGCCGGCGGCAGGCCGGTCAGCTCGAAGGTGCCGAGGCGCTTGTTGTAGGCCGCCATCTCCCGCTCACCCTGGAAGACCTGGATGAGCACCGACGGCTGGTTGTCGTCGGCGGTGGTGTAGACCTCGGAGCGCTTGGTCGGGATGGTCGTGTTGCGCTCGACCAGCTTGTGCATGATGCCGCCCTTGGTCTCGATGCCCAGCGACAGCGGGGTGACATCGAGCAGCAGGACGTCCTTGACCTCGCCCTTGAGGACACCGGCCTGCAGGGCGGCGCCGACGGCGACGACCTCGTCCGGGTTGACGCCCTTGTTGGGGTCCTTGCCGGTGAGCTGCTTGACCAGCTCGGTCACCGCGGGCATACGGGTCGAGCCGCCGACGAGGATGACGTGGTCGAGCTGGCCGACCTTGATGCCGGCGTCGCGGATCGCGTTCTCGAACGGGACCTTGGTGCGGTCGAGCAGGTCCTGCGTCATCCGCTGGAACTCGGCGCGCGACAGCTGGGTGTCCAGGTGCAGCGGGCCGTCGGGGCCGGCGGTGATGTAGGGCAGGTTGATCGAGGTGGTGGTGGCGGCGGACAGCTCGATCTTGGCCTTCTCGGAGGCCTCGCGCAGACGCTGCATCGCCATCTTGTCGGCGGACAGGTCGATGCCGTGCTGACCGCGGAACATCTTCACCAGGTGGTCGATGACCCGCTCGTCCCAGTCGTCGCCACCGAGGTGGTTGTCACCGGAGGTCGACTTGACCTCGACGACGCCCTCGGCGAGCTCCAGGACCGACACGTCGAACGTGCCACCACCGAGGTCGAAGACCAGGACGGTCTGCTCCTTCGGACCCTTGTCCAGGCCATAGGCCAGGGCGGCGGCGGTCGGCTCGTTGACGATGCGCAGCACGTTGAAACCGGCGATCTCGCCGGCTTCCTTCGTGGCGGTGCGCTGCGAGTCGTTGAAATATGCCGGCACGGTGATGACCGCGTCGGTGATCTGCTCGCCGAGGTAGGCCTCGGCGTCGCGCTTGAGCTTCATGAGCACCCGCGCGGAGATCTCCTGCGGGGTGTACTTCTTGCTGTCGATGTCGATGGCCCAGTTGGTGCCCATCTCACGCTTCACGGAGCGGATGGTCCGGTCCGGGTTGGTGACCGCCTGGCGCTTGGCGACCTCGCCCACCAGCACCTCACCGTTGCGGGCGAACGCGACGATGGACGGCGTCGTGCGCGCACCTTCGGCGTTGGCGATGACGCTGGGCTCGCCGCCCTCCAGGACACTGACCACCGAGTTGGTGGTTCCGAGGTCGATGCCGACCGCACGTGCCATAGCTGCTTGACCTCCAAGAGACAGTCGGAGCGAGAGCCCCGGCTGCGAAGTTGAGTGACTGTCACTCAATAGTGCCATGCAAGTCACGATCGTCAAGTCCAACCTTGAGTGAGACCGACGCAACTTGTCACACCCGGGGCCGGCGCCGTGGTACGCCACGGGTGAGATTGCGCTGGGTGACATCGATGCTTACGGCCATTGCATGGCGCTAGACAGCGACATCGTGCACGCTTTAGCGGTGACCACACAGGGCGAGTCGGTGTCCGCCCGGTCGGCGGCTGCCAGCCCTTCAGCTGATGGCCCGTCCGCCGGTCGGCCCCCACGCGCCCGGGAGCCGGAGCGGTCCGGACTGGCCGACCTCGTCTCGGCGCTCGTCGATCTCCGCGACCTCGGCAAAGAGACCCGCTTCGCGCTGCCGCTGCCCAGCGCCGAGCGCGCCACCGAGGTCGCCGCCGCCATGGTCGGCCAGCTCGACGACTACCTGCTGCCCCGGCTCGACCGGCTCGACGCGCCGCTGCTGGTGGTCGTCGGCGGCTCGACCGGCGCCGGCAAGTCGACGCTGGTCAACAGCCTGGTCCGCACCCCGGTCAGCCCGTCGGGCGTGCTGCGCCCCACCACCCGGGCGCCGGTCCTCGTCTGCCACCCCACCGACATGTCGTGGTTCGCCAAGGCCAACGTGCTGCCTTCGCTGACCCGCACCAGCGGCGCGAGCAGCGACGCCAGGACGCTGCAGGTCGTGTCCGCCCAGGCGCTCAGCCCCGGGCTGGCCCTGCTCGACGCGCCCGACATCGACTCCGTCGTCGACGCCAACCGGCAGCTCGCCTCGCAACTGCTCGCCGCCGCCGATCTCTGGCTCTTCGTCACCACCGCCGCGCGGTATGCCGACGCGGTGCCGTGGGGCATGCTGCGCACCGCCCGTAACCGGGGCACCGCCATCGCCCTGGTGCTCGACCGGGTGCCCGGCGGCGGCGCGGCCGACGAGATCGGCCCGCACCTGACCGGGATGCTGCAGGAGCAGGACCTCGGCGGGGTGCCGCTGTTCATCCTGCCCGAGACCCGGCTCGACAGTCAGGGGCTGCTCAGCGAGGCGCAGGTGGCGCCGCTGCGCGACTGGTTCGGCAAGCTGGCCCGCTCCGCGGAGGCGCGCGCGGCCGTGGTCCGCCAGACCGTCGGCGGCGCCGTCGACGCGCTCACGATGGACGTCGGCGTGCTCGCCTCGGCCGCGGAGGACCAGGTCACGGCGGCGAAGTCGCTCGACGACGCGGTCCGCGGGTCCTACCGGGCCGCCACCTCATCGGTCGAGCAGGGCATCCACGACGGGGCGCTGCTGCGGGGCGAGGTGCTGGCCCGATGGCAGGAGCTCGTCGGCACGGGCGACATCATGCGCGCGCTGCAGGCCCGGGTCGGGCGCGCCCGCGACCGGGTCGTCGCCGCCGTCACCGGCCGCCCGGCGCCCGGCGAGCGCTTCCAGGAGGCGATCGGCTCGGGGCTCGCGATCCTGCTCAAGGGCGCCGCGACCGACGCCGCCGAGCGGGCCGGCACGGCCTGGAAGGCCCACCCCGCGGGCGCCGCGCTGCTGACCGCCGCGCCGAACCTGACCCGCCCCTCCGACGACCTCGACGATCGGATCGCCCGGCTCATCCGCGACTGGCAGCGCTCGGTCCTCGACCTGGTGCGCTCCGAGGCCGGCGACAAGCGGGTGCTCGCCCGGGCCAGCGCCTATGCGGTCAACGCGACCGGGCTGCTGGTGATGGTCTCCGTCTTCGCGGCGACCGCGTTCATCCCGACCGGGCTGGAGATCGTGGTCGCCGGCGGCACCACCGTCACCGCGCAGAAGGTCCTCGAGGCGATCTTCGGCGACCAGGCGGTGCGGTCGCTCGCCGCCCGGGCCAGACAGGACCTGCTGGAGCGGGTCACCGCCCTCTTCGACGAGGAGGCCGGCCGCTACCGCAGCGCGCTGGCCGGGGCGGGGATCGACGACGACTACGCCGGCCGCCTGCGCGCCGCCAGCACCGCGGTGCAGCTCGCCCGCGCCGACGTCCGGCTGGAGCCGCAGAAATGAGCTTGGTGGACAAGATCAAGCAGGTGATCCCGCGGCAGGGCGGCGCGGTGGACGCCGACCAGCTCGCCGACCGGGTGGAGTCGCTGCGGCGGTTCGTGCAGGCGGCCGAGGACCACGTGCCCGACGCCAGGCTGGTCACGGCCCGCACGGTCATCGACCGGGCCGGCGAGCGGCTCGCGCTGTCCAGGGCGCACACCGTCGTCGCGCTGGCGGGCGCCACCGGCAGCGGCAAGTCCAGCCTGTTCAACGCGCTGTGCCGGTTTCAGCTGTCGCGGGTCGGGGTGCGCCGCCCGACGACCGGCGTCGCGCACGCCTGCGTGTGGGGCGCGCAGGGCGCCGGGCCGCTGCTCGACTGGCTCGGCGTGCCGCCCAACCGGCGCTTCACCCGGGAGAGCGCGCTCGACGGCGAGGACGAGGCCGGCCTGCGCGGGCTGGTGCTGCTCGACCTGCCCGACTTCGACTCCATCGAGGCCCGGCACCGGCTTGAGGTCGACCGGCTGCTGCGCCTCGTCGACCTGGTCGTGTGGGTGCTCGACCCGCAGAAGTACGCCGACCGCGTGGTCCACCAGCAGTACCTCTCCCAGTTCCAGCGGCACCGGGACGTGACGGTCGTGGTGCTCAACCAGGCCGACCGGCTCACCCGCACCGACAGCGAGCGGCTCGTCGCCGACCTGGGCCGCCTGCTGGACGCCGACGGGCTCGGCGGCGTGCCGGCCTTCCCGACGTCCGCGAAGGGCCAGCCCGGCCTCGACACGCTCCGCGCCACGCTGGAGCGCACCGTCGCGAAGCGCCAGGCCTTCCTGCAGCGGCTCGCCGGCGACGTGAGCGGTGCCGTCGGCGAGCTCGATCCGCTGGTGGCCGCCGATGTACGGGGCGAGCGCATCCAACCCGCCGCGATCGACCGCCTGGCGGAGTCCCTCGCCACGGCGGCCGGGGTGCCGATCGTCGTCGCGGCGACCGAGCGCACCTACCGGCACCGGGCCACCGGCGTCCTCGGCTGGCCGGTCGCCCGCTGGGTCCGCCGGCTGCGGCCGGATCCGCTGCGGCGGCTGCACCTGGACCAGCCTGCCGGCAGTACACCTGCCGCATCGTCACTGCCTGAGTCGAGCGCCGCGCAGAAGGCCGCGGTCGCGCTCGCGTCCCGAGAGGTCGCCGAGCAGGCGAGCGAGGGGCTGCCGGAGCCGTGGCCGGCCGCGGTCACCGCAGCTTCCCGCGCACGCCTCGACGACGTGCCCGACGCGCTGGACGTGGCGGTCGCCTCGGCGGACCTCGGCATGGACCGCAAACCGTTCTGGTGGCGGCTGGTGGGGGCGCTGCAGTGGCTCGGCGCCGCGACCGCGCTGGTGGGGCTGCTGTGGCTGACGGTCCGGGCGGCCTTCGCGTTCCTCGGGCTGCCGGACGTCGCGGCGCCGCACGCCGGGCGGCTGCCGCTGCCGACCGCGCTGCTCGCCGGCGGGCTGCTGTTCGGGGTGCTGCTGTCGGTCGTCGTCCGCCCGGTCGTGGGGATGGCCGCCCGCCAGGCCAGGGCGCGCGCCGACCGCCGGCTGCGGGCCGCGATCGCGCAGGTCGCGGACGTGCACATCGTCACGCCGATGCGTGGGGTGCTGCGCTCGTACGATGACGCGCGTGACGCTTTGCGCGCCGCCGCCCGCTGACTTCGTCCGCCGCGCCGGTTTCTCCGTGATCGCCCTGGTCAACGTCGCCTGGGGGGCGTGGGCCGTGGTCTTCCCGGAGCGGTTCTTCGCCACGTTTCCCGGCTTCGGGCTGCACTGGACGGCCGCGTACCCGCCCTACAACCAGCACCTGATCGTCGACCTGGGCGCCACGATGCTCATGATCGCGGTGCTCTGCGGCGGCGCCGCCGTGCTCGACCGGCCCGCCACCAGCTGGCTCGCCGGGGTGGCCACGGCCGTCTTCGGCACCCTGCACTTCGGCTTCCACGCGCTGCACGCCGGGCACATGGGCGCGACGGATCGGGTGCTGAGCCTGTTGAGCCTGGTGGCCGGGGCGCTGGTGCCGCCGGCGCTGGCCGCGACCCACTCGGTTTCTCTGCGGAGGCAGCGCTGATGGATCTGGACTTCTTGCGCGCACACCCCGGGCAGCTGCCGGTGTTCATCAAGCACCAGCGGATCCGCGAGACGCCGGTGCCGGGCGGGTCGATCTGCACCGCGCAGCGACTCACGCTCGACGACGGCAGCTCGATCTTCTGCAAGTCCCTCGACGACCCGCCCGCGGGGTTCTTCGCCACCGAGGCCGCCGGTCTGCGGTGGCTTCAGGAGTCCGGCACGGTGCGGGTGCCGTCGGTGATCGCCGAGCTGCCGGCCATGCTCGCCCTCGAGTGGATCGAGCACGGTGAGGCGACCCCCGACGGGGCTGCCGAGCTGGGGCGGCAGCTGGCGGCGATGCACCGGGCGGGCGCGCCGTCGTTCGGGGCCGCCTGGCCCGGGTTCATCGGCACGGCGCCGCTGCCCAACGACCCCTCCGACGGGCCGTGGGGACCGTGGTTCGCGGAGCGGCGGCTGCTGCCCTTCCTGCGGACGTCGATCGACAACGGCGCGTTGACCGGCTCCGACGTGGCCGATGCGGAGCGCGTGATCGCCGGCATCTCGTCGTACGGTGGCGACGAACCGCCCTCGCGAATCCATGGCGACCTGTGGCCGGGCAACGTGCTGTGGGACCGGTCCGGCGCCGGGTGGCTGGTGGACCCGGCGGCGCACGGCGGGCACCGGGAGACCGACCTGGCGCTGCTGGGGCTGTGGGGCGGGGCGCCGCACCATGACCGGATCATGGCCGCGTACCGCGAGGCGTGGCCGCTCGCCGATGGTTGGCAGGACCGGGTGGCGTTGCACCGGCTGTACTTGCTGCTGGTGCACACGGCGCTGTTCGGGGCGGCGTACCGGGAGTCGGTGCGGTCGACATTGCGGGCACTCTGAACTGTCAGACCCCTGGGGTACCGTTTCCGGCATGAAGCCTTCGGAGCCACCTGGTGCCGGTCTCGCCGACCGCCATGGCCGCGTGGCTACCGACCTTCGGGTCTCGCTCACCGACCGGTGCAACCTGCGCTGCACCTATTGCATGCCCGCCGAGGGCCTCGACTGGCTGCCGAGCCCGACCCTGCTCACCGACGCCGAGGTCGTCAGGCTGATCGGGATCGCGGTCACCCAGCTCGGCGTGACCGAGGTCCGGTTCACCGGCGGCGAGCCGCTGCTGCGCCGCGGGCTGCCGGAGATCGTGCGGGCCGTCGCCGCGCTGGAGCCGCGCCCGAGCAGCATGTTGACGACCAATGGCGTCGGCCTGGCCCGGCTCGCCGGCACGCTCGCCGAGGCGGGCCTCGACCGGGTCAACATCTCGCTCGACACCATCGACCCCGCCAGGTTCCAGACCCTGACCCGCCGTGACCGGCACGCCGACGTGCTCGCCGGGCTCGCCGCCTCGGCGGAGGCCGGCCTGGTGCCGGTGAAGATGAATGCGGTGCTGCTGCGCGGGGTCAACGACGACGAGGCGGTGCCGCTGCTGCGGTTCGCCCTCGAGCACGGCTATGAGCTGCGGTTCATCGAGCAGATGCCGTTGGACGCCGGGCACACCTGGCGGCGCGAGGAGATGGTGACCGGCGAGGAGATCCTCGCCCGGCTGCGGGAGTCCTTCGACCTGCGGCCCGACCCCGTCCTGCGCGGCGGCGCCCCGGCCGAGACCTGGCTGGTCGAGGGGCACACCGCCGTCGGCGGCGGACCCGCGCGGGTCGGCGTGATCGCGAGCGTGTCGCGCCCGTTCTGCGGCGCCTGCGACCGCACCCGCCTGACCGCCGACGGCTCGGTGCGCTCGTGCCTGTTCAGCCAGGAGGAGACCGACCTGCGCAGCGCGATGCGCGGGGGCGCCACCGACGGCGAGCTCGCCGACCTGTGGCGCAAGGCGATGTGGGCGAAGCCGGCCGGGCACGGCATCGACGACCCGACGTTCCTGCAGCCCGCCCGTCCCATGTCAGCGATCGGGGGATGACCGCGGTGCTGCTCGTGCGTTACTTCGCCGGGGCCCGCGCGGCCGCCGGCGTGCCTGAGGAGAAGGTCGAGGCGGCGACGCTCGGCGAGCTCGTGGCCGTGCTCACCCACGACCGGCCCAGGCTGGCGTCGGTGCTCACGGCCTGTTCGTTCCTGGTCGACGGCATGTCCTGGCGGGACCGCGAAGCGGCCCTGCCAGCGACGGCGACGGTCGACGTCCTTCCACCGTTCGCGGGCGGCTGACACGTGTACGTGTTCATCGCACTGTTCCTGGTGGTCGTGCTGCTCATCGTGTTCGGCATCCACTGGTATCTGTGGAAGCGCCTGGTCAAGGACGTCTTCACCACCCGCCGCGGCCGCAGGATCGGCACGCTGGTGGTGGTGCTGCTCGGGGTGCTGATCCCGGTGACGCTGGTCGGCTCGCGGGTGCTGCCGCTGAAGCAGCAGCCGATCCTGGCGTGGCCCGGGTTCCTGTGGCTGGCCCTGATGTTCTACCTGCTGGTGACGCTCGCGCTGCTGGAGCTGCCCCGGCTCGCCCTGCGCCTGTGGACCCGCCGCCGCCCTGTGGATAACTCTGTGGAAACAACTGCGGGGCCTGTGGACAGAAGTCCCCGACCTGTGCAGGAGACTGTGGACGCGGGCGGGCGGGCTGTGGATATCGGCGCCGCCGCCGGGCCGGCCCAGGCTGTGGACGACGGCGCGCTCGCCGAGGTCGTGGACGAGCGGTCGCCGGCGGAGCCGCTGCCACAGGCTGTGGACAACAGGCACGACCCGTCACGGCGGCTGCTGCTCGGGCGGTCCCTGGCCGCGACGGCCGGGGTGCTGTCCGTGGGCGCGGTGGGCATCGGCACGTGGCAGGCGAAGAGCGCGCCGCAGCTGAAGCGCGTCCCGATCCAGCTGGCGAAGCTGCCGGCGAGCATGTCCGGGTTCAAGATCGCGCTGGTCTCCGACATCCACCTCGGCCCGCTGCTGGGCCGCTCGCACACCGAGCGGATCGTCCGCATCATCAACTCGGTCGACGCGGACCTCGTCGCGATCGTGGGGGACCTGGTCGACGGTTCGGTGGCCGAGCTGGGCCCGGCGGCGGAGCCGCTGCAGGACCTGCGGTCGCGGCAGGGCAGCTTCTTCGTCACCGGCAACCATGAGTACTTCTCCGGCTACCAGGAGTGGGTCGACGAGGTGAACTCGCTCGGCGTGCGCGTGCTGCGCAACGAGCGCCTCGACATCCAGGGCCTCGACCTCGCCGGCGTCAACGACGTCACGGGCTCCGACGTGGGCGACGGGCCGGACTTCGCGAAGGCCCTCGACGGCCGCGACGCCTCGCGCCCGGTCGTGCTGCTCGCCCACCAGCCGGTCCAGGCCCACGACGCCGCCAAGCACGGTGTCGACCTGCAACTGTCGGGCCACACCCACGGCGGCCAGATGGTGCCCTTCAACCTGCTGGTGGGCCTGGAGGCCCCCGTGGTGTCCGGCCTCGGCACCGTCGACGGCACCCAGGTCTACGTCACCCGCGGCGCCGGCTTCTGGGGCCCACCGGTCCGCTTCGGCGCCCCACCAGACATCTCGGTCATCGAATTACACCGCGCCTGACAAGCCACCCACCCAGAGGCAGGTCCGCGCGAGCGACACGGCGCTCGTCGTCGCGTCGACGGGTGGGCTCGCCTCGATCGCCCCGGTGAGCGTTCCCACTCTGGCCCGGGTCCCGGGCACACGCGGCGACGCCTACGCCCGCACCGCCCGGCACACCAGACCCGACTGCCCCGGCCCCGGACACCGATGCTTCAAGTGGTTCACGATTCCCTGGCCACACGACGGCGCACGACCCAACCCGGCCGTGTTCGCAGACCTTGATCACGTGCGGGTCCATCCACACAAATATGCAATGAGCTGCGTCGAGGAACCGAAGACGGAAGCGCCTCGACCCGCGCGTCCAGATGCGCCACCATCCGACACCTGCGACTCGACAGGTTTCGTGATGCCCAGCTTCCCCACGAGGCTGATCGGTGCCTGTTCGGCGCGGGGGCGGTGCTGCAACAGCCAGTCCGGGAAGAGGTGCGGCCATCGCTTGATCTCTCCTTCGTTACTTCGCCGTTCGAAGGATCTAGCGGTGGCCGTTCCATTCATCACATCACGCCCAAAGCAGGCGAGTCGCCCTCCGTGGACGCGACCGGCGAGCCGCCGCGAGGCAGGGCGAGGTTTCTCACACCGGATATTTCGGATTTGCGGTGGTGTTAGGGCAAGATGCCGATGCCGTGCCCCATGATCCCGTGCGGTTCTGGTAATCAGGGCCACCAGAACCATTCGGGATCATGGGCGGGAGAGCGACCCTGGCCACGGCGGAGGGCGGCCACCGGATGCGGCGCGCACGCGCCGCTTGCCCTGCCTCGCGCCTCGGCGCGGGCAGTGCGTCGCGGAGCGGCGCATTGGGGTGCGGGTGAGAATCCCCGCCGGGACCCGCCGCGGCAGCGGTGGGGCGGAGGCACAGTGTGACAGTATTCGGCGTGCCTTCGAACGTCGACGACCACTCGTTCGTAGCCGATCTGCACATCCACTCGAAGTACTCCCGGGCGTGCAGTCGCGACCTCAGCATCGAGACGCTCACCTGGTGGGCCCGGCGCAAGGGCATCACGCTGCTCGGCACCGGCGACTTCACCCACCCCGCCTGGCATGACCACCTGCGGGAGGCGCTGGTCCCGGCGGAGCCGGGCCTGTTCCGCCTGCAGCCGGACCGTGAGGCGGAGATCCTGCGGCGGCTGCCGGGGCGGCTGGCGAACGCGGCCGACGGGGCGCCGGTGCGGTTCATGCTGTCGGTGGAGATCTCCACGATCTACAAGCGGGGCGATCGGACGCGCAAGGTGCACCACCTGGTGTACCAGCCGGACTTCGAGGCGGCGGGGCGCTTCAACGCCGCGCTCGGCAGGATCGGCAACCTCGGGTCCGACGGGCGGCCGATCCTGGGGCTCGACTCGCGGGACCTGCTCGAGATCACGCTGGAGGCGAGCCCCGACGGGTTCCTGGTGCCGGCGCACATCTGGACGCCGTGGTTCTCCGCGCTGGGGTCGAAGTCGGGGTTCGACGCGATCGCCGACTGCTACGGCGACCTGGCCGGGCACATCTTCGCCGTGGAGACGGGCCTGTCGTCCGATCCGGCGATGAACTGGCGGGTGTCGTCGCTGGACCAGTACCGGCTGGTGTCCAACTCGGACGCGCACTCGCCGCCGGCGCTGGCTCGCGAGGCGACGCTGCTGACCAGTGAGCTGGACTACTTCAAGGTGCGGGACGCGCTGCGTACCGGCGACGGCCTCGCGGGGACGATCGAGTTCTTCCCGGAGGAGGGCAAGTATCACGGCGACGGGCATCGAGTCTGTGACGTGAACTGGCTGCCGGCTCAGACCCGCGAGGCGCAGGGCCTGTGCCCGGTCTGTGGCAAGGCGCTCACGGTCGGTGTGCTGCACCGCGTCGAGGAGTTGGCCGACCGGCCAGATGGGTACGTGCCGCCGGGCGCGCCGCAGGTCACGCACCTGATCCAGCTGCACGAGATTCTCGGTGAGATCCACGGCGTCGGCGCCAAGTCCAAGACCGTCGACTCGCAGCTGGCGTCGCTCGTCGCGGAGCTCGGCTCGGAGCTGGCGATCCTGCGCGAGGTCCCGGTCGACGAGATCAGCCGCGTGGGCGGGGAACTGCTCGGCGAGGGCATCGGCAGGTTGCGGCGTGGCGAGGTGCGGCGCACGCCGGGCTTCGACGGCGAGTACGGGGTCATCAAGCTCTTCGAACCGGACGAGCTGCGATCGCGTGGCATGCAAGAGGACGTGCTGTTCGACGTACCGATGCCGCAGCTGCCGAAACAGCGCAAGGCTGAACCCACTCCGAAGCCGGCGCCGAAGCGACGCCGACCGGCGTCCGCTGCGGCACCCGAGCCCGCGCCGCCGATCTCGGCGCCCGCGTCGCCGCATGAGCCGCTCGAGCCGATGCTGGCCGGGATGGAGGAGGTCGGGACGGGGCTGCTCGACCGGCTCGACGCGCTGCAGCGGGTGGCGGCGTCGGCGCCCGGCGGGCCGCTGCTGATCGTGGCCGGACCCGGCACCGGCAAGACGAGGACGTTGACGCATCGCATCGCGTACCTGTGCGCCGAGCTGGACGTGTACCCGGAGGAGTGCCTGGCGATCACGTTCACCCGGCGGGCGGCGGAGGAACTGCGGGAACGGCTGGAGGGCCTGCTCGGGCCGGTGACCGAGGCCGTGACGGTGTCGACGTTCCACGCGCTGGGCCTGTCGATCCTGCGGGAGAACGCGCCGGCGGTCGGGCTGACGCCGAAGTTCCGGATCGCGGAAGAGGCCGATCTGCTCGCGGCCCTCGACCCGCTGTCGGAGCGGGAGGCGCGCCGGGCGCTCGCGGCGATGGAGCCGTCGACCGCGGAGGCGCTGGCCAAGGCGCTGCGGGCGAAGGACATGGTGTCGCTCGACGAGCTGCTGACGCTGAGCGTGCAGCTGCTCGCCGGGTCGCCGGCGCTGGTCGACCGCTACCGCGACCGGTGGCAGTGGATCTTCGTCGACGAGTATCAGGACGTCGACCCCGTGCAGTACGAGCTGCTGCGGCTGCTCTGCCCGCCCGGCGGCAACCTGTGCGCGATCGGCGATCCTGACCAGGCGATCTACTCCTTCCGCGGCGCGGAGGTGTCGTTCTTCCTGCGGTTCGCGACAGACTTCTCGACGCCGGACATCGACGCGCGGGTCGTGCGGCTGACCCGCAACTACCGCTCGTCGGCGCCGATCCTGGCCGCGGCGGTGCAGGCGATCGCGCCGACGACGCTGGTGCCGGGGCGGCGGCTCGATCCGGCGCGGCTGGACCTCGAGGCGCCGATGGTCGGGCTCTATCCGGCGACGTCGGTCGCGGACGAGGCGGATTTCGTCGTCCGTACCGTCGACGAGCTGGTCGGCGGGCTGTCGCACCGGTCGCACGACAACCGGGTCGACTCGCGGGCGACGATCGGCGCGATGTCCTTCTCCGACATCGCCGTGCTGTACCGGACCGATTCGCAGGCGGCGCCGATCGTGGACGCCCTGGCGCGGGCCGGCGTACCGGTGCAGAAGCGGTCACACGACCGGCTGCTGGACCGTCCCGGTGTCGCCGCCATCGCCCGCGAGCTGCGGTTCGCGACGGGGCTCGGCGGGTCGATCGCGGCGCGGGTGCGGCTGGCCGGGCAGGTCGTCGCGGGTCGCTGCGGGCAGCTGGACACCGACGTGATCGGGCTGACCGAGGCGGACGTGTGGACGGCGGTCGAGCTGATGACGCCGCCGGCGTTGCGGGCGGGCAGCGACCTGGACGAGTTCCTGGGCGCGCTGGCCACGGGGGCCGAGGTCGACGGCTGGGACCCGCGGGCGGACCGGGTGACGCTGCTGACCCTGCACGCGTCGAAGGGCCTCGAGTTTCCGGTCGTGTTCCTGGTCGGCTGCGAGGACGGCCTGCTGCCGTTGCGGATGCCCGGCTCGCAGGGCCGCTCGGAGGACGACGTCGCGGAGGAGCGGCGGCTGTTCTTCGTCGGGCTGACCCGGGCGCAGGACCGGCTCTTCGTGTCGCACAGCCGGATCCGTTTCCGCCACGGCTCGGAGCGGGAGATGGCGCCGACGCCGTTCCTGTCGTCCATCGATCCCGGGCTGTTGGAGCGGCGGGGTCCCGCGGCACCCAGGAAACCCAAGGACCGGCAGCTCCGGCTCATCTGAACGGCGTACAGACCGGCTTCTGTCGCTTATCCGTGAGACGAAAGTGTCGGGGGGTGGCGCTACCGTAGCTGCATCGACGCAACTAGGCTGCCTTGAGCTTCGCGGGAGCAGGAGGATCACATGTCCGGTTACGGACCGCCGGGCCCGTACCAGGGCCAACCCCAGGACCCCTGGCAGGGCGGCCAGCAGGATCCCTATGGCCAACCGGACCCTTACGGTCCGCCGCCCGGGCAATATGGGCAGCAGCCTGACCCGTATGGTCAGCGTCCAGACCCGTATGGCCAGCCTCCGCAGTGGGGTCAGCAGCCGCAGTCGGGTGGCCCCTATGGGGGCAACTACGGGCAGACGGGCACGTATCAGCAGCCGGCCTATGGCCAGCCGCCCGGCCCGGGCCCCGGCCCCGGCGGCGACCAGTGGGGTCCGCCGGCCGCTCCGCCGCGGCGGAGGGGCTCCGGCGGCACGGTGGCGCTCGTCATCATCCTGGTGCTGCTGCTGTGCGGTGGTGGCGCCGCAGGCATCTGGTATGTCCTGAAGAACGACAAGACCGGCCCCACGACCACCTCGCCGACGACGGCGGCGCCGAAGCCGAGCGGCTCGGGGAAGGCGTCCACGAGCGCGGCGCCGAGCGGTGCCGCCTCGTCGCCCGGTGGCGTGCAGGCGGGCGACGCGAAGACGGTCAAGGTCGGCGAGTGCCTGACCAACACCGGCACGGCGACCGCTCCGGTGATGCAGAAGACGACCTGCGCGGCCGGCACGTTCGAGGTGTTGAAGCGGATCGAGGGCACCTCCGACAAGGAGAAGTGCAACGGCGTCACCGGCTACACGCACAACTACTTCTTCAAGGCCCAGCCGGAGACGTTCTCCTTCGTGCTCTGCATGAAGCTCCGGAGCTGACCCTTTCGCCCCGTTTTCGACGGCGCGCCGGTCAACGGCGCGCCGTCGAACTTTTTGGGACCCCCTTGCACGGGGCCCCTCAGACCATGTAGTACATTAGTTCGAGCTGGTGAACAGGTGTTCGATCACCTTGTTATAAGCCTGTCTTGCGTCTGCCCTAGACTTCGCTAGACAAGGCACGACACGCCACAAGGATGTTCTATGCGGTTCTAGCGTTTTGGCTAGAGACGCCGATACGGTGCGATCGTGGACCCCGTTCGAAACCCGTATGCCCCCGGTGCAGGCCAGCGCCCGCCGGAGCTCGCCGGTCGCGACCGCGAGCTGCAGGCCTTCGAGGTTGTCCTCGAGCGCGTCGCCCGTGGCCGCCCGGAGCGCTCGCTGATGCTGACCGGCCTGCGTGGCGTCGGCAAGACCGTCCTGCTCAACACGCTGCGCTCGCAGGCGATCTCGCGGCTGTGGGGCACCGGCAAGATCGAGGCCCGGCCCGACCAGTCGCTGCGCCGGCCGCTGACGGCGGCGCTGCACATGGCGATCCGCGAGCTGGCGCCGCACCACCGGGCGCCGGACCGGATCGACGAGTTCCTCGGGGTGCTGAAGGCGTTCGCGATCCGCGAGGACCCCAACAAGCCGCCGGGCAAGCTGCGCGACCGGTGGCAGCCCGGGATCGACGTGCCGGCCAGCACCGGGCGGGCCGACTCGGGCGACATCGAAATCGACCTGGTGGAGCTGTTCACCGACGCGGCCAGCGTCGCCACCGACGTCGGCACCGGCGTGGCGATCTTCATCGACGAGATGCAGGACCTGTCCGCCGAGGACATCTCCGCCATGTGCGCCGCGTGCCACGAGCTGTCGCAGACCGGCGCGCCGCTGATCGTGGTCGGCGCCGGGCTGCCGCACCTGCCGGCCCTGCTCACGGCGTCGAAGTCCTACTCCGAGCGGCTCTTCCGCTACCAGCGCATCGACCGGCTCGACCGGATCGCCGCCGACCTGGCGCTCACCGCGCCCGCGATGCGTGAGGAGGTGGAGTACGAGGCGAAGGCGCTGGACGCGCTCTACGAGGCCTCCGGCGGCTACCCGTACTTCGTGCAGGCCTACGGCAAGGCGACCTGGGACCACGCGCCGCACTCGCCGATCACCGCGGCGGACGTCCGGGTGGCGGCGCCCGAGGCCGAGGCGGAGCTGGCCGTCGGCTTCTTCGGCTCCCGCTACGAGCGCGCTACGCCGGCCGAGCGCGAGTACATGCGCTCGATGGCCACCCTCCTGCCCGCCGTCGACGTCTCCGAGGCCGTGCCGACCGCGGAGATCGCCCGCTCGCTCGGCCGGCGCCCGGCGAGCCTCTCCCCGGCGCGGGACGCCCTGATCAAGAAGGGGCTCATCTACTCCGGCGAGCGCGGCACGGTCGCCTTCACCGTGCCGCACTTCGCCCGGTACATCCGCTCGCAGCCCGCCGACTAGATCGCCCTAGGTTTTCGACTTCTCGATGACGCCGCGCAGGTCGCGGCGCTCGATGGCGGCGGCCATCAGGTCGGGGAAGACGTCCGGCGTACAGGCGAACGCCGGCACTCCGAGCGCCGCCAGGGCCGCCGCGTTCTCGTGGTCGTAGTCCGGCGCGCCCTCGTCAGACAGCGCCAGCAGCACGATCACCTGCACCCCGGCGGCCGTCATCGCCGCGACGCGCCGGAGCATCTCCTCGCGCACGCCGCCCTCGTACAGGTCGCTGATCAGCACGAAGATCGTGTCCCGCGGGCGGGTGATGAGCTGCTGGCCATACGCGATGGCCCGGTTGATGTCCGTGCCGCCGCCGAGCTGGGTGCCGAACAGGACGTCGACCGGATCCTGCAGCCGCTCCGTCAGGTCGACCACCGCCGTGTCGAACACCACGAGCGACGTCTTCAGCGACCGCATCGACGCGAGCACCGCCGCGAACACGCCCGAGTACACGACCGACGCCGCCATCGATCCCGACTGGTCCACACACAGCACGATGTCCCGCTGTACCGACTGAGCCCGCCGGCCGTAGCCCACCAGCCGCTCCGGGACGACCGTGCGGTGCTCGGCCTGGTAATGCTTGAGGTTCGCCCGGATGGTCCGGTTCCAGTCGATGTCGTGGTGCCGCGGCCGGTTGATCCGCGCCGCCCGGTTGAGCGCCCCGGCCAGCGCGGTCCTGGTCGGCTGCGCGACGCGCCGCTCCAGCTCGGCGACCACCTTGGCGACCACCTTCCGCGCGGCCCGCTTGCTCTTGTCGGGCATGACCCGGTTCAGCGACAGCAGCGTGCCGACGAGATGCACGTCGGGCTCGACGGCGTCAAGCATCTCCGGCTCGAGCAGGAGCCGGGTCAGGTCGAGCCGCTCGATCGCGTCGGCCTGCATCACCTGCACGACCGTCGAGGGGAAGTACTGGCGGATGTCCCCCAGCCACCGCGCGACCCGCGGCGCCGACGCGCCGAGCCCCGCGCCGCGCTGGCTGCCCGTGCCTTCCCCGCCGTCGTACAGAGCACCGAGCGCCGCGTCGATGGACACGTCCGCGCCGGTCAGCCCGTAGCCGGTACCTTCACCGCCGGCCGCCCCACCGAGCGCGAGCCGCCAGCGCCGGAGCCGCTCGTCCGTGTCCTGCTCGTCGCCGTGCTGCTCATCCATGGTCCGCCCCCTTCGCCCGCCGCCGTTCGTCCCGCTCCTGGCACTCGATCGCGCCGTCGCGGCCGGTCGCGCTGGGGCGGGGTCTTACCTCGGTCGCGCCGGTGTGGTCAGGCATGTCGGAGCTCCTTGCCCAGGAGGCGGGCCACCACCGGGAGCAGCAGGGCGCCGCGGTCGGGGTCGACCTGGTCGTCGCGGTCGCCGGAGCGGGGGCGGCCGCCGGTGCCGATGTGGGCGGCCCGCTCGCCGATCATGCGGCGCTGCGGGGCCGGGTAACCGCTGAACGTGCGGCGCAGCAGTGGCAGCACCTCGACGAACGCGTCGGCGGGGATGCCCGTCAGCCAGGCGTCGACCAGCGCGAGCAGCCGCTCGTCGTGGACCAGCAGCAGGCCGTCGCCGGCGAGGAAGCCCTCGATCCAGGCGGCGGCCTTGGCCACGGGTACACCGACGGTCAGGACCAACGCCATCCTGGCGCCGATCTCGTCGGCGTCGACCGCGCCCGCGTCCAGCAGCAGCCGGCTCATCCGCCCGGTGAGCAGCCCGTGCAGGTCGTCGCGGGTGGACAGGCCGCCGAGCAGCGCCTGCCAGCGCCCGCTCGCGTCGGCGTCGTCGATCAGCGCGAGCGCGCCCTGCACGCCGTCGATCCGGTCGCGCATCACCGCGGCCGCCGCGTCGTCGAGCCCGCCGACCGCCGCGGGCAGGCCGACGCAGACACGGGTGATCATGCCGAGGGTCACGGACCGCAGGGCGGAGAGGTCGGTGCCGCGGACGTCGCCGTACCGTAGCGTCCGGGCCAACGCGGGCAGCGCGTCCATCAGGTGCGCGACGTCGGCGTCGAGCGCCATCCGCTCGTCCAGCGCGTCGAGCACGCCGGGTAAGGCGTCGGGCAGGTCGGCCAGCAGGCACCGCTCGACCAGCGCGGTCACATCCGCGAGCGTCTCGGCCTCGACGGCCTGCTCGGCGACGCGGGCCGTCGCCGCCTCGCGGACCGTGGTGCCGTAGACGCCGGCCTCGACGAGATCGACCGCGAACTCCGGCTGCCACGCGATCTGCCACGACTCCCAGAACGTGCCCCGGCCCTTGCGGTTGGCCAGCACCTGACCCCACTCCACGCCGAGCAGCCGCAGCCGGTGCAGCAGCTGGCTGCGCTGCAGGTCGAGGTCGCGGCGCAGGTCGAGGTCGATCTCGCGGCTGCTGACCGCCGGCTGGAGCCGCAGCCTGCGCTGGCTGCTGGCCACGTCCTTCGCGATCGGCACGCCCGGCGTCTGCTCCGGCACCCGCCCGAGCCGGTCGCCGACGACCAGCCGCCGGTTGATCAGGCTGAGCCGCAGGTCGTCGCCGTCGCACAGCACCGCGTGGGCGGCGTCGGTGACCTCGGCGAGCCCGGCGAGCGGCCGTCCCCGCATCGTCGCGAGCGCCTCGGCGAGTCTCGTCGCCTCGATGACGTGGGCGCTGGAGACCGGGACGCCGTCCTTGCGCAGTACACCTGCCGCCTTGACCAACCATCGGGCCACGACGTGCTCGTCCACCGCCGTGAACAGGTGGTGGTACCAGCCCGGCGAGCGCACCCCGGCCCCGTACCCCTGCCACGACGCCAACCGGTTGTGCGTCCACGGCACCCAGGTCATCGAGACCTTGACCTTCGGCAGCCCCTTGAGCACGGCGGCGTCGGAGGACGCGCTGGGCAGCGGCGCGGTCAGCGCCGGCACGTGCCACGCCCCGCACACCACGGCGACCCTTTCGAACTCCTTCACCGCCGCTCGCAGCGACTGCCGCATGTACGCCTCGCGCCGCTCCTCATCGACCCGTTCCGCCTCGGGCGGTGCGGGCGCGTGGGCCCTGACGACGGTCATGGCCTCGGCGATCGCCTCGAACGGCGCGACGGCCGCGGCCAGCTGCTCGACGTCGATGTCGTCGCCCGGCTCTCCCTCCGGCGCCATCGCGAACAGCGTCCCGGCCTCGCCGGCACGCAATTCGGCGCCTGCTGCGTCGCCGTCGCCGCCTCGCTCCGTCGCCCTGCCCTCGCCACCCGCCGCCTGACCGTGATCACCGACAGCACCGCCACCGTCCGCGGCTTGGGCGCCCCGGTCCGCAGGTTGGGCGCCACCGGCCACGGCTTCAGCGGCGGCGGTCGCTGCTTCCGCGGCGATCGCTGCTTCCGCGGCGGTCGCTGCTTGAGCGGCGGTCGCTGCTTGAGCGGCGGCGGGGTCGAGGGCGGCCGGCGTCAGCGGGGTGCCCGGTTCGCGGCGGTGCTCGACGACGTCTTCCCACCAGCGTTCGGGGTCGTCGTAGCCGGCGGCCTCGGCCAGGGCGCCGATCGGGTCGACCCGCACCGCGTCGTCGGTGGGGGTCGGCGCGGACGGCGTGCCCGACGCGAGGCGGATCGCCGCGGGCAGGTCGATGAACCGGACGGGGATGCCGCACGCGACGGCCCAGCGGATCGCCTGCCACTCGGGGGAGAACTCGGCGAACGGCCAGAACGACGCCCGCAGCTTCGGGTCGGGGTTGTCCGCCGGGTACGCCAGCAACGCCACCGGGGCGCGCATGTCCTCGTCGCCCGCGAACGGGACCAGCGGGTCGGCCTCCGGAGGGCCCTCGATGAGGATCACGTCGGGGCGGAAGGCCGAGAGGGCGCGCCGCACCGCCCGGGCCGACCCTGGCCCGTGGTGACGCACGCCGAGCAGCAGCGGATCACTCACCGCGACGGGCCGCCCGGTAGAAGTCGCGCCAACCCTCGCGCTCCCGGATCACGGTCTCCAGGTACTCCTGCCAGACGACCTGATCTGAGACCGGATCCTTGACGACCGCGCCGAGGATGCCGGCCGCGACGTCGCCGGCGCGCAGCACCCCGTCGCCGAAGTGCGCGGCGAGGGCCAGGCCGTTGGTGACCACGGAGATCGCCTCGGCCGTCGAGAGGGTGCCGCTGGGCGACTTCAGCTTGGTGCGGCCGTCCTCGGTGGCGCCGTTGCGCAGCTCGCGGAAGACGGTCACGACCCGCCGGATCTCGTCGACCGCCGGCGGCAGCTCGGGCAGCTCCAGTGCTTTGCCCAGCGCCGCGACCCGGCGCGACACGATGTCGACCTCCTCCTCGACCCCGGCCGGCACCGGCAGCACGACGGTGTTGAACCGGCGGCGCAGCGCCGAGGACAGCTCGTTGACCCCGCGGTCGCGGTCGTTGGCCGTGGCGATGACGTTGAACCCCTTGCGGGCCTGCACCTCCTCGCCGAGCTCGGGCACCGGCAAGGTCTTCTCCGACAGGACGGTGATCAGGCTGTCCTGCACGTCGGACGGCACGCGGGTCAGCTCCTCGATCCGCGCGATCTTGCCGTCGGCCATGGCGCGCAGCACCGGGCTGGAGACGAGCGCGGCCCGGCTGGGCCCGTCCGCCAGCAGGCGGGCGTAGTTCCACCCGTAGCGGATGGCCTCCTCGGGCGTGCCGGCCGTGCCCTGGACCAGCAGCGTCGAGTCGCCGCTGATGGCCGCGGCCAGATGCTCCGACACCCAGGTCTTGGCGGTCCCCGGCACACCGAGCAGCAGCAGCGCCCGGTCGGTGGCGAGCGTCGCGACGGCGACCTCCATCAACCGCCGCGACCCGACGTACTTCGGGATGATCACGGTCCCGTCGGCGGCGGCCCCACCGAGCAGATACGTCACGACGGCCGCGGGGGACAGGCGCCACCCCGGTGGCCGCGGGCGGTCGTCACCGGCGGCCAGCGCGGCCAGCTCCGCGGCGAACTCGTCCTCGGCGTGCCGGCGCTGGACTGCCTGCACGTTCTCAGCCTCGGTCGCGGTGTCGGCCTCGTTCACGGTCACGGTCACGGTCACGCGAGCTCCTCGAGCATGTCTTGTCGGAACCGGAGGGTGTCGGCGAATCGGCCGACGATGGAGGACATCGGGTCGTCGGACGCCAGGCCCGACGCGAGCTTCGCGGCCCGGTCAGCGGCGTCGGCGGGAAGTCGCAGCGCGGCCAGCTCGCACAGGCCGGCGAGCCGCCACCCCGCCGACCGCCGCCCGCCGAGGTCGTCGAGCGCGGCGAACACCGCCTCGAGCAGCGCCGACGGCCACGGTCGCGGGCACAGCTCCAGGACGTGCTCGACGCCGACGGCGGCCGCACCGGCCAGCCCGCGACGGAGCACCTCGACCGCGATCGCGGAGAGTGCGTCGGACGGCAGGGCGTCGTACAACGCCTCCAGCAGCAACCGGTCATCGGGCCGCCCACCGGCCGCGACCTCCTCGGTCAGCTGCCCGGTGAGCGCCGTCGCCCATCGTGCGTCGCGCTGCCCCGCCGCGGCCCGCGCCAGCCCGCGGCGCAGCACGGCGGCCCACTCGTCGGTCACCGGCAGCCGCAGAAACTCCTCAGCCTCGCCCCACACCCGCAGGGGAGTCCGCGTGAGCAGCTCCTCCAGCCACCAGGCCCGCTCACCGACCCCGACCGGCGGCCGGGGCGTGATCCCGTCGCGCCGCATCGCCTTGTCGCACGCGGCCGGCGGCGTGACCATGATCCGCCCGCCGCTGATCCGCACGCATGCCGTCGACCGCTCGGCCATCCGCCGCGCATACGCGCTGCCGGGCAGCAACGCGAGCAGCTCCACCGCGGCCGCACGGACCTCCTTGCGCCGGTCGTCGAGCGCGGTCTCCAGGATCGGCTCGTCGTCACCGGACAGGCCGGTCGCCATCGCGCCGAGCAGCGCGGCCCGGTCGTCGGGCGTCTCGGCGGGCCAGGCCGTGCGCAGCAGGTCGCGCGCCGCATCGGGGTCCCGCCGCCGCAACGTGGTCAGATACCCCACCCGGCGCCCGATCGACCCGAGCTCCCACGCGCTGCCGTCGTCAACGGGCCCGTCGACCGTGGTGGTGACCAGATAGCCCCAGTCGGGCCGCTGCTCCGCCAGCCACGCCGCGCGCGGCCCGCCCACCGAAGCGATCAGCCCCCGCAGGACCCGGTGCCGCCGCCCGACCTCCAGCAGCGCCGGCAACAGCTCACCGGGCACCCTCCTGGCCCCGACGGCGCTGAGCCATTCGGCGAGGAGCTCCAGTCGCCCGTCCGCATCACGTACTGGAGTCGCGTTGCTCGACCCATACCCCGCCGCGTCGACCGCGAGCAGGTCCGCCGCCCGCGCCGAGGCAGGCCAGGGCACCAGCGGAATCCCCGAGTCGTCAGGCGCGGGCGCCGGCACCGGCACCCCGGCCCGCGCCGCGATCCCGGCCCGCCGATACATCGTCAGGGCCGCCGCCGCATCGAGCAGCACCTCGGCCGGGTCCCCGTCCCCCGCCGCAAGATGCCGCCGCTGCGTGCCGACCAGCGCGGTCGCCAGGACGTCTCCCCACTCCGGAAGCTCGCTCACGACACCTCCCCCTCACCAACGTCGAGCCCCACCGGCCATCCCCCGAACGCGCCCCCGCCCGCCACCCGCACCCCCGGCAGCAACACGGCAGCACAACCCACCGACGACAATGCCCGAAGCGCGCCACCACCCGACGACCACGCAACCGCGACAGCCACCGGCAACAGTGCCCGAACCAAAGCGAGGCCAGCTACATCGCTGCTGGCGAGCACCGCACGCCCGGCCGCGGCGGGCCGGATGGAAGTGACGGCTCGGCACGCCAGCGGCGCACGCCTGGCCGCAGCGGACCAGGTGGGGGCGCAAGCTCGGCCCGCCACAGGCACATGCCCGGCCGCCGCGGGCCAGTTGGAGATGATGGCTCGGCACGTCGGCAACGCACGCCTGGTCGCGGCAGCCCAGGTTGAGGCGGACGCTCGGCCCGTCACAGACGCATGCCCAGCCGCCTCGGGGCGGGTCGTGGTGGTGGCGGCTCGGCACGCCAGCGGCGCACGCCTGGTCGCGACGGAGGCTCGGTCCGTCACAGGCACATGCCCAGCCATCAAGGGCTGGGCGGGGCTGAAGGATCGGCACACCAGGGACGCATGCCTGGTCGCAGCGGCCCGGGTGGAGGTGACGGCTTCGCACGCCAGCGACGCACGCCTGGTCGTGGCGGAGGCTCGGCCCGTCACAGGCACATGCCCGGCCGCGGCGGGCAGGGTGAAGGTGACGGCTCGGTCCGCCAGCAGCGCACTCCTGGTCGCATCGGCCCCGACGGAGGCGGAGGCTCGGCCCGTCACGGGCGCAGCGGAGTGGGTGGGGGTGAGGGCTCGGCACGTCATAGGCGGACCAGCCGGCCTTCGGACCAGGCGCCGAGGGGGCGCAGGCCGCCGGCGGACCATTCGCCGGTGACGGTGGTGGGGCGGCCGGCGGTGATGGCGAGGAGGCGCCACGGGTCGCCGGCGGCCGGGTCGAGGGGGAGCGCGGCGCCTGACGGGTCGACGAGGTGCCAGGTGCCGGCGTCGCGGGTGGGGCAGACGGCGTCGAGGGTCATCGGCCAGTAGTCGAGCCAGGGGTCCTCGGCGAGAGCGGCGGCGTGGGCGCGCAGGTTGGGCTCGATGCCGGTGGCGCCGGCAACGGTGTGCATGCGGGCGGGCGGGGCGTGGCGCTTGGCGATCAGGGCGCGGGCGGGCTGGCCGCCCGGGTAGAGGCAGACGTCTGCGTCGAGCTCGGTGCCGGGGAGCAGGTCGACCGGGAGGGACTGGCCGGCGACGGCGAAGGACAGCACGAGCAGGGGGCGCAGGGTCGAGGCGCCGCGCAGCCAGGCCCGGCGGACGGTGAGCTGGTCCTCGATCTCGTCGCGGACGCCGTGGATCTGCCAGCGGTCGCGCAGCGCGGGGCCGGCGAGCACGGTCTCGGTCGCGATGGGCAGGCCGACGCGCATGCGGACGCTGGCGGCGAGGTCGTCGGGCAGGTCGGCGAGCCGCCGGTAGCCACCGACGAGCAGGTGGAGGCGGGCGAGCTCGCCGAGGAGCCGCTCGGGGGATCCGGTGACGGCCGAGGTGCGGCGCAGGATGCCGGCCGCCCCCGCGGCCTGGGCGTCGACGAGGCGGGCGGCCATCGTGTCCCAGTGTGCATAGCCGCTCTTGGCGACGCTGGCGAGGCCCGCGCGGGCCTGGTCGGCCAGCCAGCGGTCGAGCTCGTCGAGGCCCGCGGAGATCCGGTCGGCCCGGCGGGCCTGCGCCTTCTCCCCGGGCAGCGCCCTGCCACCGCCCGTGGAGCCGCCGCCGGCCGGGCCGGCACCCTCGGCTGGAGGCGCCGCCGCCGAGGCGCGCCGGGAGGTGCGCGAGGACTGCCACTCCTGCACCCAGCCGGGCGCGGTGGCGTCGGTGACGCTGCCCGCGGACCAGCGCAGCAGCAGGGCGAGGGAGTGCTTGCAGGGGAACTTGCGGCTCGGGCACGTGCACTTGAACGCGGGCTCGGTCAGATCGACGGCCGTCTGGTAGGGCGTGCTGCCGCTGCCCTGGCAGAGGCCCCAGATCGTCGGTGGCAGCTCGTCGGTGGCGCTGAGCCCCGACTCCAGCCAGGCGCGGTCGCCGGCCATGCCCCGGGCCGCCCGCTGGGCGGACGCGTCAGGGGCGAGCGCCATCACCTGGTCGGTGGTCCAGACCGTCGTCTCCGTCGAAGTTTCGGTCATGCTGCGAAGCGTAGTGATGGGGTACGACATTCCTTGGCTGGGTATGAACCCCGGCATGAGACCCGTGCGCACCGCGGCCCGCTCGATGCTCGCCGCGATCTTCGTGATTCAGGGCTGGGCCGCGCTGCGTGCCCCGGCGAAGCTCGCCGACAAGGCCAGGCCGGTCACGGACCGGTTGGAGCCGGCGTTGAAGGCGGTGCACCCGAGCCTGCCGACCGACGCCGAGACGCTGGTACGGGTGAACGGCGCCGCCCAGGTCGCCGGCGGGATCCTGCTGGCCACCGGCCGTGCGACGACCCCCGCGGCGCTGGTGCTGGCGGGGTCGCTGGTGCCGACGACGCTGGCGGGTCACGCGTTCTGGGAGGTCGAGGACCCGGTGCAGCGCAACCAGCAGCGGATCAACTTCCTGAAGAACCTTGGCCTGGTGGGCGGCCTGATCTTCGCCGCACTGGACAACGAGGGCCGCCCCAGCATCGCCTGGCGGGCGCGCAACACCGCCGAGCGTGCCCGGCGCGAGGCCGGGTACACCGCCAAGACGGCCCGGCGCGAGGCCAGGCACGCGATCCACACGGCGCAACGCGAGGCGAGGCACGTGGTCAACGCGACCCAGCGCGACGCCCGAATTGCCCGCCTGGCCAGGAAGCTCCCGTAAGCCGGTCAAAGGCCCTAAGGGCAGTTGACCCACTCCTCCTCGCCGTCGGTGAAGACCTGCCGCTTCCACACCGGCAGCCGCGCCTTCACCTCGTCGACGAGCCGTGCGCAGAGCACGAACGCGTCCGCCCGGTGCGACGTGGAGATGGCCGCGGCCAGCGCCACGTCGCCGATCTCCAGCCGCCCCACCCGGTGCGACACGGCGAGCGCGTGCACCGCGGGCTCGGCCGCGATCTCCGCCGCGATCTCCGCGAGCACGTCGCCGGCGCTGGGGTGCCCCTCGTACTCCAGCTCGACGACCCCACGTCCGCCGTCGTGGTCGCGCACCACGCCCGCGAAGGACACGACCGCTCCGGCCGCGCGGTCGGCGACCGCCAGCTCGTGCGACGTCACGTCGATCGGCTCGGCGGTCACGAGGACCGTGATTCGGTCGGTCACACCCGCTCCCCATCCAGAATCGGCAGTGGTACGAGCTGTGCCGGCGTCCCCGCGAGGCCGCGCCCTCCGGGCGGGATGACGGCGAATCCGATCGAGTTGGCCAGCCCTCGAAGCATGGAAGACCCAGCGTGCGCGACCGGATAGGCCAGTCCGTCCACCGGGTCGCGGCGCACCAGGGCGAGATGGGTGAAGTCACCCCGTCCGGGTATGTCGGCGCCCAGGCTGACGGTCGCGTGCGTGGGCCGGGGTCGGCCGGCCAGTCCGGCGAGCAACGGCAGTACCAACGACACCAACGCAACGAAGGTGGACTGTGGATTGCCGGGGAGCCCCGCGACGAACTGCCCGCCGGGCAGCTGCGCCACCAGCATCGGGAAGCCGGGCCGGACGGCCACCGTGTTGACGACATAGGTGGCACCGAGCTCGGCGAGCGCCGGGTGCAGGTGGTCGACGGGCCCGTGCATGGTGCCGCCGGTGGTGCAGATGACCTGCGCGCCGGCGTCGACGGCGGTCCTGAGCGCGGCGACGTGGTCCTCGAGGGTGTCGGCGACCGGGGCGCGGCGGTGGACGACCTCCGTGCCGGCGCGGCGCAGCCACGAGGGCAGCGAGGGGCCGAGCGCGTCGCGGACCCGGCCGGCGGCGGGCACGCCGGCGGTCAGCAGCTCGTCGCCGAAGACCAGCAGCGCGCTGCGCGGCTTGGGGCGGCAGCGCAGCGTGTCATAGCCGCAGGCGGCCGCGAGGCCGATGACGCCGGGGGTGATCGGGGTGCCGGCCGGCAGCAGCTCCTCGCCGAGGGCGGCCTCCTCGCCGATCATCCGCCAGTCGGGGATCTTGCGCGGCTCGCCGGAGAGGACCCGGTCGCCGTCGACCTTGGAGTCCTCGACACGCACGACGTAGTCGGTGCCTTCGGGCACCATGCCACCGGTCGCGATCTCCACGCAGGTGCCGTCGGCCGTCAGCGGCCGCGCGACGTCGCCGGCGAGGACCCGGCCGGTGATCCGCCAGGGCGCGGCGCCGCGGACGGCCCAGCCGTCGACGCTCGAGGTGGGAAACGCCGGCAGCGCGGTGAGCGTGGTCAGCGGATCGGCCAGCGTGAGGCCGTCGGACTCGGCGAGGGGGACGGGCACGGCGACCGAAGCGACCGCCGCGCCGGCCTCGAACACCGCCTCGCGGGCGTCGACCCACGCGATCGGTAACGTCACGGGTCGAGCCTAGACCGTCAGTGATCGCCGCCGCGGAGCTGGTCGACGGCGTGCGCCAGGACCGGCCCGAGCACGGCGAGACCGTCCTTGGCGCCGCCCTTGGAGCCGGGCAGGTTGACGATGAGGGTGCGCCCGGCGACCCCGCTGAGCCCGCGGGACAGGATCGCGGTCGGCACCTTGGCCGCGCCCGCGGCCCGGATGGCCTCCGCGATGCCGGGCACCTCGTAGTCGAGCACGCGGCGGGTCATCTCCGGGGTGGCGTCGGTGGGCGTGACGCCGGTGCCGCCGCTGGTCACGATCACGTCGGCGCCGCCGGCGACCGCGGCGCGCAGCGCCTCCTCCACAGGTGGCCCGTCGGGGACGACGACCGGGTCGCCGACGTCGCAGCCCAGCTCGCGGAGGCCGGCGACGAGGACGGGTCCGCTGGTGTCGGCGTACACACCGGCGGAGGCCCGGTTGGACGCCACGATCACGACGGCCTTCATGCGCTGCGCTCCCACAGTCCGGTCTTGCCGCCTTCCTTGCGCAGCACCCGTACGCCTTCCAGCGAGGCCGCCGGGTCGACCGCCTTGATCATGTCGATGAGGGCGAGACCTGCGGCGGCGACCGCGGTGAGGGCCTCCATCTCGACGCCCGTGCGGTCGGCGGTCCGGGTCGTCACCTCAATATCAACCGTATCGTCACGCAGCGTCAAGTCCACGGTCACCCCATGAAGCGCGATCGGATGACATAAGGGGATGAGATCGGGCGTGCGTTTGGCACCCATGATTCCGGCGATCCGAGCAACCGCCAATGCGTCACCCTTGGGTAACGCACCGTCGTGCAGCAACGCTATTACATCCACCGTGGTGCGGACGGAACCAGCCGCAACCGCACGTCGGGCGGTGATTTCCTTGCCGGCGACATCCACCATCCGGGCCGCACCGGACTGGTCGACGTGGGTCAGTTCGTTTGCCACGACATCACCCTAACGACCGTCCAGTGGAGTTCGATTTGATCATGCACGCTAATGGGGCGGGTGCGTCGATTCCGCTACACGGAGCGTAACTTTCACGTTACCAAAATATGACAAGCCGTGCCCTTCTTCGCAAACTATGAGTCGACGGACATATAGGGATGGGCAACTCGCGCCCTGCACCCTAGGCTTCGTTCATCAAGCCAGAGGTTGATGAACATCAATCTCTTGTTACACGGGGACCGTTCGCCGCGATGAACGAACCTCGAAGGGGGCAGCAATGCGTATCCACGAGTGGCTCTGAAATCGAAACCGGGCTTGACAGGGACGCCCGACCATCCGTCACGATGAACAGACCGCGATGCAACGACCAATCGGTACCGACGACGCGACCAACCGGCGCCTCTGGCGTCTCGTTGGTCCCGTCGTCGTCGGTGCGGGCATCGCCGTCATCGCCGCACTTTGGCTGATCACGAACTACGGCGGCCTCGCGCTCTTCCTCCCGCTGCCGACCGTGCTCGTGCTCGGCTGCCGCTACCTGCGGATCAGCATCCGCATCCGTTCGGCCAACACCGGCTCGACACCCGTATCGGCGGTCATCATCGCCACCGCCGTGTTCCTGCCACCGCCGTTCGTGATCCTTTCGGTGGCCATCGGCAAAATCGTCGATCAGTCGCTGAATCGCACGCACGTCCCGGTGAAGATCGGTTTCAACATCGGCAAGGAGGTCCTCGCCGGTGCCGCGGCCGCCTTCGCCTGCGCGGTGACCGGCTTCGAGCCGCTCCTGGTGCACACCGACCGCGTCGACCCGCTCACCTCGGCGCTCTCCGCGACCGTGGTCGCCTTCCTCGCGTACACCGTCGTCGACGAACTCGTCTCGCAGGGCCTGTTCGCCATGCTCACCGGCACGCCCTACCGGCAGCGACTGGTCGCGGACTGGAACATCCTCGCCGTCCTGCGCGTCGGGACGCTCGGCATCGCCGTCGCCACCGTCGTGCTGTACCACGTCAACCAGTGGCTCCTGTTCGTCCTGCCGCTGCTGCTGTGGTGCATCCACCTCGCCTCCGGCAACCGGATCCGCGCCCGCCAGGGCAACGAGGCCTGGCAGCGGCTCGCCGAGGCGACCGACGAGTTCAACTCCGTCGACCAGACCGCCGTCCTGCACGCCGCCGTCCGCAAGGCCGCCGCCCTCTTCTCCACCGACGAGGTCGAGGTCCAGATCCGCCCGCCGACCGGCGAGACCCGGCTCGTGCGCAGCAACGGCCGCGACATCCTCTACGACGGCACCCCCGAGGACGCGCCGTCGGCGGGCGGCTTCGTCATCCCGATCAGCCTGGAGAGCTACCGCGGCGACGCCGACCTCGGCGAGCTGCGCCTGCGCTTCCGCGCACCGGTCAAGCTCACCGAGCGCGAGGGGTACACGCTGCACACGTTCGCCGCCGCGCTGTGCACCGCGATCCGCAACGCCTCCACCTTCGCCGAGACGCAGCGCCTCGCCGACAGCCACGCCCGCGCCGCCGCCCAGGACCCCCTCACCCGGCTCGCCAACCGGCGCAAGCTGCAGCAGTACGGCGACGAGGTCCTCGCCCAGGGCATCGTCGGCGTCCTGCTCATCGACCTCAACCACTTCAAAGAGGTCAACGACACCCTCGGGCACTCCGCGGGCGACCGCGTCCTGACCACCGTCGGCGAGCGCCTCTCCGCCGCCGTCCGCGAAGGCGACCTGGTCGCCCGGTTCGGCGGCGACGAGTTCGCCGTCATCCTCGCCAACCTCAGCGCGCCCGCCCTCGCCGAGATGCGCGCCCACGCGATCCTCGACGCGCTCGCCCCGCCCATCCACCTCGACGACATGCGCATCAGCGTCGAGGCCAGCTGCGGCGTCACGACCGCCAGCGGCGGCACCATCGGTGAGCTGCTCCGGCGCGCCGACGTCGCCCTGTACCAGGCGAAACAGGACGGCCAACGGGTCGTCGTCTACGCGCACGCCCGCGACACCGCCGACATCGGCACCCTCACCCTCGGCGGCGACCTCGCCCGCGCCGTCGCCGAAGGCCAGTTCGTCGTCAACTTCCAGCCGATCGTCGACCTCGCCACCGGCCAGGTCATCGCCGCCGAGGCGCTCACCCGCTGGCACCACCCCGACCGCGGTGACCTCGCGCCCGACCGCTTCCTGCCCGCGATCGAACGCTCCGGGCAGCTGTCCGCGTTCGCCGACGCCGTCCTCGACCAGGCCCTGATCGCCGTCTCGCAGTGGGCCGACGCCGGCCACCCCATCCCGGTCGCCGTCAACGTGTCGCCCCGCAGCCTGCTCGACCTGTCGTTCCCCGACGCCGTCGCCCGCCGCCTCGCCGCGCGCGGCGTCCAGTCCTCGTCGCTCATCATCGAGCTCACCGAGTCCGTGACGCTCAGCAAGCTCGAGGTCGTCGACGACGTCCTCGCCGCCCTGCGCGACCAGGGCATCCGTCTCGCCCTCGACGACTTCGGCACCGGCTTCTCCTCGCTGGCCACCCTCGCCCGCGTCGCCGTCGACGAGCTCAAGATCGACCGCAGCTTCGTCGCCGCCATGAACACCTCCGCCCCCGGCGCCGTCGTCCGCTCCACCATCGACCTCGGCCGCAGCCTCGGCCTGGTCGTCGTCGCCGAAGGCATCGAACGCGAGGACCAGCGCCAGCAGCTCTGGGAGCTCGGCTGCCCCGCCGGCCAGGGCCACCTCTTCGCCCGCGCGATGCCCGCCGACCGGCTCCTCGCCGCCCTGCGCCGCGGCCACGACGGCCAGCCCGGCTGCCTCGCGCCGCCACTGCACGACACCGACACCGTGATCCGCCTCCCGCGCAACCGCCGGTCCCGCCGCTCCGCCGCCGCCGAGCCCGGGCAAGAATGGACCCCATAGCCACCTCGCCACGCTTCTCGATGACTGACGCGGTCCTGTACGGACTGTCGGCCGCCTTCGCCCTGCTCACCGCCTTGACGTCGACCCTGCTGCCACACCGCGCATGGGGAGCGATCACCTGGTGGGGTTACGCGGCCGCCTTCCTCATCACGTTCGTCGTGCTCCGCCGCCTGCTGCTCACGGCCCTGGTCTTCGTCGCCGCCACGGTCGTCCCCCTCGTCACGCAGGCCGTCCAGCGCGCCGGCGGCCGCACCGACCGCGCGCAGGAAGAGGTCCTCGTCGTCGAGCAGATGGGCCGGCGCCTCCTCGACACCGGCACGCCCTACCTCGACCGTCCCGACATCGCCGCGCTCCCCGAATCTGAGCGGCTGCTGGGCTACTCCCCGTACCAACCCGGCATGTCGATCTTCGGTATCCCCCGCGCGCTCTTCGGCGCCCACTGGTGGACCGACGCCCGGATCTGGTTCCTCGTCGCCACCGTCGCCGCGCTGCTCTGGACCCTGCGGCTGCTCGCCGACCTGGTCGCCCCGCCCGGCCTCGTCCTCGTCGCCCAGTCCGTCGCCGTCCTGCCGATCTGCGCCCTCACCCTCACCACCGGCGGCGACGACCTTCCCGTGCTCAGCCTCTGCCTGCTCGCCCTGGCCTTCACCGCCAAACACCGCTGGCTCGCCGCCGGCATCGCGATCGGCCTCGCCGGCGCGCTCAAGCTCTTCGCTCTCCCTGCGGCGTTGGTACTGGTAGCGCTCGCCCTCCCGCTCCGCCGCCGCACCCTGTCCTTCGCGGCCTTCGCGTTCGGCCTGCCGCTGCTGGTGATGCTGCCGGCGTTGGTGGTCGCACCCTCCGCCTTCGTCGAAAACGTCCTGCGCTTCCCCTCCGGCCACGGCCTGGTCACCAGCCCGGCCCAGTCGCCGCTGCCCGGCCAGCTCATCGCCTCGTCCGTGCCGGCCGGCCGCACGATCGCGCTGTCGCTGCTCGTCGCCTCCGGCCTCGCCATCGCCGTCTGGCTCCTGCGCCGCCCGCCCCGGACCACTGCCGCCGCTGCCCTGGTCATCGCCGTCGGCCTGACCGCGGCCATCATGCTGATCCCGTCGACCCGCTTCGGCTACCTGCTCTACCCGGCCGCCTTCGCCGCCCTGTGGTGGTCCCTGCACGCCTCGGCACCGGGCGGCCGCTGGTCGACCCCCACACCCGCCCCGGCCTCGGCGCCGTCCTCGCTCGGCAGCCCCTGACCAGTTCCTTTTCGCCGCTCTTGTACGACCGTGCAGCCGCTCGCCGGCGACCTGGCCGGGACGCTGGCCGGGCTCCTCACTCCTGGCGTACACAGGAAGCATGGCCTTCAGGGACCGCAGCGAGGCCGGCGCCGCCCTCGCCGACCTGCTCACCAGCTACGCCGACCGGCCAGACGTCATCGCCCTCGGCCTGGTCCGCGGCGGGATACCGGTCGCCGCCGAGGTCGCCACGCGGCTCCGCGTCCCGCTCGACGCGCTGGTCGTGCGCAAGCTCGGCGTGCCCTGGTCACCGGAGGTCGCCTTCGGCGCCATCGGCCCCTGCGACGTGAAGGTCCTCAACCGGGAGATCCGCCTCGCCCCAGAGGAGATGGCCCCCGTCATCCGCCACGAAACCGCCGAGCTCCGCCGCCGCGACCGCGTCTTCCGCCTCGGCCGCCCCCCGCTCGACCTCACCGGCCGCGTCGCCCTCGTCATCGACGACGGCCTGGCCACCGGCGCCACGGCAGGCGCGGCCGTCGCCGTGGCCCGTGCGCTGTCCGCCGCCCGCGTCGTGCTCGCCGTCCCCGTCGGCGCCACCCAGGCCGTCCACCGCCTGAAGACCCTGGCCGACGAGGTCGTCTGCCCCGTGACCTCCGACTTCTTCGGCTCCGTCAGCCGCTACTACGACGACTTCCGCCAGGTCCCCGACACCGAGGTCGCCCGCATCCTCAACCGCACCTGACACCCCTCCCACCGCACCAGCCCCGACAATCCCTTCGAGCTCATCGGCACCCCGACACCCTCAACACGCCCGCGGACAGCACCGGCCACGACAGCCCCTCGAACGCCACCTCAGCGCGCCAGACGCCCATCTGCCGACACCGCATACGCACGCCAGACGGCACCAACCGCAAGTCGGCCCACTCTCACCGCGGCCGGGCGCTCCGGGCAACCCTCCCGCCGACGCCGCCAGCGCACCCCTTCAAAGGCCAGCCAGGCGCCATCGGCACCGTCGCCGAGATCCAGGTGAGGGCGCGGGGAGGCACTGCGGCGCGGACTCGGTCGCTCAGCGCCAGGTGCCCGTTCCGCCGACACCGCAAGACGACACCGCCGCGAGGCCAGCCACGGCCCTCAACCGCGGCCGGACGCTCCGGGCGACGCTCCCGCTGGCACCGTCAACGCGCACATCGCCAGCCAGATGAGGCCCAGCAACGGCGAGTCCCCCAGACGGCAGCCTCTGCACACCCACGCCCGCGAGCCGGCGCGACGCCGTCTCCCGTCACGCGGCGTTGGGACGAGGAGACGTCGCCGCAGTCCTCCTCGGTCAGATCGCCATGTCGACGAAGCGGGACAGGTGCAGTTGGGCCGCCACCGTGATCGTGTCGGTCGGGCCGTTTCGGTGCTTCGCCACGATGAAGTCGGCCTCGCCCGCGCGCGGCGACTCCTTGTCGTAGTAGTCGTCGCGGTGCAGAAGGATGACGACGTCGGCGTCCTGCTCGATCGAGCCCGATTCACGCAGGTCGGACAGCTGCGGACGCTTGTCGGTGCGCTGCTCGGGTCCACGGTTCAGCTGGCTGACCGCGACCACCGGGCACTCGACCTCCTTCGCCAGCAGCTTCAGGCCACGCGACAGGTCCGCGACCTCCTGCTGCCGGCTCTCCGTCCGCTTCGGGCTCGTCATCAGCTGCAGATAGTCGACGATGATCAGCTTCAGGTCGTGCCGCTGCTTGAGCCGGCGCGCCTTGGCCCGGATCTCCATCAGGTTCATGTTCGGCGTGTCGTCGACGAACAGCGGCGCCTCGCTGATCTCACCCATCCGCCGCGCCAGCTTGGTCCAGTCGTCGTCGGATAGCTGCCCGGACCGCAGCACGTGCAGCGGCACCCGCGCCTCGGCCGAGAGCAGTCGCATGACGATCTCGACCTTGGACATTTCCAGACTGAAGATCGCGCTGGCCAAGTTGTGCTTCACCGACGCCGCCCGGCTGAAGTCCATCGCGGCGGTGGAGTTGTGGGTCGGGATCATCGCGCGCCCGGCCAGATACATGTGGTCGTCGTTGTCGACCTGCACACAGCGGACCGGAACACTCGCCACCGGCCGGATGTCGACGATGTACCTGGAACCAGTCCTCGACGTGCTGGTGGTCCGCCGTCGTGCCTGATGCGTCGCGCGCTTGCGACCCAACCGGAACAGGTCGTCGGCCGTGGTGAAGTTCAGGGTGTAGGCGATCGAACTTGCCGGCGTCCGGCCCCGGACCGATCTCGTCGTCATGGTGCACCGGTAGCCGAGGCTGACCACCAGCTCCCGGACATCGCCCGCAAGCCGGGCCGAGGTCGACGTGAACTGTGCATTGCCCGTGGCCGTCACGGTGCCGTCGGTGTCCAGCAGGCCAGCGAGGAGCGCGCGTCGCTGCTGCTCCGATCCGCGCAGATACTCGGCCGGAACGTGCTTGTTGTTGAGGACACCGAGCAGCCGGAGGCTGTGGACCAGCGCGGGACCGTGATCGCCCGCCCGGCCGATGCCATACAGCATCGGATGTGCCGAGCTCGGCCTGATCTCGAACCCATCGGCTGCGATGTTGCCGACGATCTCCGGATCATCGGTGGTGATTCGACCGGCGGCGGAATGGCCGTCGCCGAGCCACGCGCCGAGCGTGTAGGGCGGCACCAGCAGGTCCCTGTCAGGAAGCCGCAACGGCATGCAGTTCTCAACGGCGTGGTTGAGGCGACCATCCATCGGACAGCGGAGGGTGTCGGCGATGTCCTGCGTGGTCACGACCCCGTCGTGCCTGACCTTCGTCTCGGCGTTCATGGTCCTGTTGACCCGCCGGTGCAGCGTCGTCAGCAGCGCGTGCTTGGAATATGCCTGAATGGAACGACGCCACGGCTTGCCGGCACGCTGATTTTCGCGCACGACGTCGGCCGACGTGCCGACCTCGCCGCCCACGACATGCAGCACATGCCGGAACCGAGGTCCGACCAGTTCAACCGCCTCGCCGAAGGTCAGCAACGATTCGGGGCCGGCCATCGCACTGGCGAAGACCGCGCCCACCTCGTCCCGAGCGGCTTCCGGCCATTGCGGCATCTGCGCAGCTTCAGCACGCTGGCGTCGAGCCGCTCTCGTGGTGGTCTTCCAGAGGTGCTCCGCATCGGCGACGATCACGCTGCCGTCGGAGAACTCAACCTCGAAGCACGGACGGCCGTGCAGGACCTCGAACGCGTTGACGATCGTGGTCGGCCGGCCGTCGGCACCCAGCAGCTGGTCGCCGGCCTTGACATCCCCCATCGTCGTCCAGCCGTCGGGCGTCGGCAGGGGAGTGTCGAGCGCCAGCGCCTTCCCGAGGCCGGGGCGGCCGGCGACAATGATGAGCTGGCCGGGGTGCAGGCCGTTGAGCAGGCGGTCGAGGTCTTGGAAGCCGGTGGGGACGCCGGTCATGACGCCGCCCTGGGCGCCGACGGCTTCGATCTCGTCGAGGGTGGGCTGGAGCACCTCGGCGAGGACGGCGAAGTCCTCGCTGACGCGCTTCTCGGTGACGTCGTAGATGGCCTGCTGGGCCAGGTCGACGACGTCGTCGACGTCGCGGCCGCCGGGGCCGGCGGAGCCGTAGCCGAGCTGGACGATGCGGGTGCCGGCCTCGATGACGCGGCGCAGGACGGCGCGCTCGGCGACGATGCGGGCGTAGTAGGAGGCGTTGGCGGCGGTGGGCACGGCCGCCATGAGGGTGTGGAGGTATGCGGCGCCGCCGACCTTGGCGATCTCGCCCGCGTCGGTCAGGGCCGCGGCGACGGTGACGGCGTCGGCGGGCTCGCCGCGGCCATACAGGTCGAGGATCGCGTCGAAGACGATGGTGTGGTTGGGCCGGTAGAAGTCGTGGGACTTGAGGATCTCGACGACGTCGGCGATGGCGTCCTTGGACAGCAGCATGCCGCCGAGGACGCTCTGCTCGGCGGCGACGTCCTGCGGCGGGGTGCGCTCGAAGGTCTCGGCGCCGCCGGAGGGCCGCTCAGATTCCTGGTCCTGGTCCTTGGGTGGCCGTCGGCGCGACTCGGCCGGGGTCGCGTCGTCCCATGGATCGCTTCGCCTGTCTTCGGTGATCGACACTCGCCCCTCCAACGTCATACCCCCACGCATCAGTAGACCTCGCGGGTATGACAAAACCTCGCGGCGCGCCTCGGAAGACGTGGAGCGCCCCGCGCAACGGTATGGAGCGACTGGCGTTCGTCAAAACTAGCCGGTGGACAACCCTGCGGACAACCTGTGGACCGTCGTCCACAAACGGGGGATCAGTTGTGCACAGGCCTGTGGAAAACTTCGCCGCCGGGATCCTCAAACAGGCTCTGAGCTGGGCGTACACAATCCACAGCCTGTGTGGGAAAAATAGTCGGCCCGATCGAGTGACGTGGCCGCCGACTGGACGGATCATGGCGGCTGCGCTACCGGAGGATGACGCGGGACGCAGCGCCCAGCGGATCGGTTCCCTTCGACGGGTCACAGCATCCTTGCGAGCTGATCACCGATGCTCACGCTTGGGTCTCTGTCCGGTTACGCTCGGAGCCGCTCGGAGGCGGGTCGTCGTCTGACTGGCCAAATACCTTTCAGGGAGGCTTTCCATGGTCAGTCAGTTCCGCGTCGCCGCCGTGGCCGTGATCGCCGCGTTGTGCCTGACGGCGTGCGGTGCAGAGGGGAAGAGCGACAGCACCAGCTACGAGAAGGCCCCGGCGGGGACGATGAACCCGCAGGGCGGCCAGCCCGGTCCGGCGATCACCGGCGGCGCGGGCGACGAGGCGCCCGGCGAGCAGGCGGCGTCGAGCCAGCCGGTGTCGACGTTCGCGGTCGACGTGGACACCGCGTCCTACAGCTACGCGAAGCGTCAGCTGCTGGCGGGGCAGCGTCCGGCGGCGGGCACGATCCGGCCCGAGGAGTTCGTGAACTCGTTCCAGCAGGGGTACCGGCAGCCGTCCGGCGACGGTTTCGCGGTCGCCACGGACGGCACCCGGCTGCCGAAGACGCACGGCAACGCCGGTGACACCGCCCGGTTGCTGCGGGTGGGGCTGCAGACGAGAGCCGAGCCGGAGGGGCAACGCCTCGACGCGTCGTTGACGTTCGTCGTGGACGTGTCCGGTTCGATGGCGGAGCCGGGCAAGCTCGACCTGGTCAAGAGCGGGCTGCACACGTTGGTGGACCAGCTGCGCACCACGGACTCGGTGGCGCTGGTCGCCTACTCCGACGACGCGGAGGTGCTGCGGCAGATGACGCCGGTCCGGGACCGTTCGGCGCTGCACGGGGCGATCGACCGGTTGCGGGTGGCGGGCAGCACGAACCTGCAGGCGGGGCTGCGGCTCGGCTACGAGACGGCGCGCAGGAGCTTCCGGGAGGGTGCGACCAACCGGGTCATCCTGCTCTCCGACGGTCTTCCGAACGTCGGCACGACGAGCGCCGCGCCCCTGGTCCGCGAGGTGCAGGAGGCGGCAGCGAAGCAGATCACGATGATGGGCGTCGGCGTCGGCAGCGACTACGGCGACAAGTTCATGGAGGAGCTCGCCGACAAGGGCGACGGCTATGTCGTCTACGTCAGCAGTACCGCGGAGGCGAACAAGGTCTTCGTGGAGCAGCTCCCGGCGACGTTGTCGGTGCGGGCGCTGGACGCGAAGGCGCAGGTCGAGTTCGATCCGGCGGCGGTCGTGTCGTACCGGCTGATCGGCTACGAGAACCGCACCCTCTCGGCGTCGGCGTTCCGCAACGACCGGGTCGACGGCGGCGAGGTCGGCCCCGGTCATGCGGTGACGGCGCTGTACGCGCTGCATCTTCGCGAGGGTGCGGAGGGGCACCTGGCGGACGTGCGGGTGCGCTGGCAGGACCCGCAGACGCGGGAGCCCAGCGAGCAGAACGTGTCGGTGACGGTGGCGTCCCTGGACCGTGCGTTCACGGAGGCGGGGCCGCGGCTGCAGGTCTGCTACACGGCGGCCTACTTCGCCGAGGTGCTGCGGTCCAGCCAGTACGCCGGGGAGGTCCGGCTCGAGGACCTGCTGCGGCTCGCCGAGGGCCTGTCCGAGGGGGACAAGCAGGTCGCGGAGCTCGCCGACGTGATCCGGGCGGCCACGAAGCTCTACCGGTAGGGGACAGCGAAGGGGCCCGTCCTGCCGGACGGGCCCCTTCGTATTGCCGCGTGGTGTTACTTGGCGGCCGTGACCTTCAGCGTGAAGCTGGCGGCGACCTCGGGGTGCAGCTTGATCTGCACCTTGTAGTCACCGACCGACTTCACGTGGCCGGGCAGCTCGAGGCGGCGCTTGTCGAGGGCCGGACCGCCGGCCTTCTGGACGGCGTCGACGACCTCGGCCGGGGTGACCGAGCCGTAGAGACGGCCGCCTTCGCCGGCGCGGACGGCCAGCTTGACGGTCAGGTTCTCCAGCTGGGCCTTGACCTCGTTGGCGTGGCCCAGGTCGCGGATCTCGCGAGCCCCACGGGCGCGCTTGATGGTCGCGATCTGCTTCTCGCCACCCTTGGTCCACGGGATCGCGTAGCCCTGCGGAAGCAGGTAGTTACGCCCGTAGCCGTCCTTGACCTCAACCACGTCGCCGGGGGTCCCGAGACCGGAGACCTCCTGCTTCAGGATGATCTTCATGTCAGCCTCCCCTTATCGCGCAGTCGCGGTGTAGGGGAGCAGCGCCATCTCGCGCGCGTTCTTGACGGCACGCGCGATCTGCCGCTGCTGCTGAGCGGTCACGCCGGTCACCCGCCGAGCGCGGATCTTGCCGCGGTCGGAGATGAACTTCCGCAGCAGCGCGGTGTCCTTGTAGTCGATGTAGGCGATGCCCTCCTTGTCGAGAGGGTTCACCTTCTTCTTCGGTTTGCGCAGGGCCGCAGCCTTCGCCATTGCTCTTGCTCCTGATGCCATTAGAACGGGGGCTCGTCGTCGAAGGATGAGTTCGACCTGCCGCCACCACTGGAGGCGTTCGCCGGCGCCGCGTTGGCCCACGGGTCATCGCTGAACCCGCCGCCACCGCTGTTGCCGCCGCCACCACCAGAAGCGCCGAAGCCGCCACTGCCACCGGAGCGCTGCATCTTCTGCACCTTGGCAGTCGCGTTGCGCAGCGAGGGGCCGATCTCGTCGACCTCAAGCTCGATGACGGTGCGCTTCTCGCCCTCGCGAGTCTCGTAACTCCGCTGCTTCAGGCGACCGGAGACGATCACGCGGGTTCCACGCTGCAGCGACTCGGCGACGTTCTCAGCCGCCTGGCGCCACACCGTGCAGGACAGGAACAGCGATTCGCCGTCCTTCCACTCGTTGGTGTTCTTGTCCAGGAACCGGGGGGTGGATGCCACCCGGAACTTGGCCACAGCCGCACCAGACGGAGTGAAGCGCAACTCGGGGTCATCGGTCAGATTGCCGATGACCGTGATCGTGGTGTCTCCTGCTGCCATATCGAGTCAACTCCTCGCGCACTGGGGTATGGCCCACCTTGTCACAGGGGTATGACAATTCCCGGTGACGTGCGGCGGGCGAAGCAGGTCGATCTCGCCCGGAATCCGCTTAGCGGACCTCGGGCCGGATGACCTTGGTGCGCAGCACGGACTCGTTGAGCCGCAGCTGACGGTCCAGCTCTGCCACCGACTCCGGCGATGCCTGGAGGTCGATGACGGCGTAGATGCCCTCGGTCTTCTTGTTGATCTCGTACGAGAGGCGCCGGCGGCCCCACACGTCGAGCTTCTCCACCGAGCCACCCGACGTCCGGATCACGTTCAGATACGTGTCGAGCGACGGTGCGACGGTGCGCTCCTCGAGACTTCCATCGAGGATCACCATGATTTCGTAATGACGCAAGACGTTCTCACCTCCTACGGGCTAAGCGGCCGCGGTCCATCCGCGGCAGGAGGTCGTGCGTCGTCGGCCGTCCGATGGACGGCAGACCGAGCAAGAGTACACGGTGCGTGTACACAGAAAGACCGCGGGGCGCGTCATCCGCTTCTCTGGGTGGGACCTGGGGAGGAACGACCACACCGGTGCGTTGGATGACGGCGCCCCGCGGAGCTACCTAATTGTACCTTACGCGTAGCTAGCGCGTGATGACCGCTGCGCAATAATAGCCCGAATTGCGGCGATTCCAACACCGACCACGCAGACTGTCGCGACAAGCGCCAACAGACCCGTCGGGGCGTTGGTCGCCGGGCCGGTCGCGGCGACAGGCTGTTCCACGTATACCCGCTCGTCCGTCGACGCACTCGGGTTCGCGCCGGCGGCCGGCGCGGGCGACGCGGTCGCGTCCGGGCCGAGCAGCGACGGGTCGACCGGCTCGGTGCCCTCACCGGTGGAGCTCGAGGCGTTCGTCGACGGCTTCCGGGTCGAGCGGGTGCCCGTAATGGCCTTGTTCGCCGCGTCGGCGGCGGCACCGGCCGGGCCTTCGGAGGAGGACGGCCGGCCGGCCTGACCGCCCTGGCCCGCGCCGGGGTTGGCGGCGGGCGCGGCGGGCGGCGCGGTGACCCCGACGGAGACCTCCTTGAACTGCTCGACCACGCCGACGCCGCAGGAGAAGGTCATCGCGACGTTGACCGGGCCCTTCTTGAAGACGACCGGCACCGCCTGGTTGGGCTGCACCGTCGAGACCGGCTTGCCGTCGACCTTGAGGGTCGCGCCCTGGCCGAGCCGGTTGACGAAGTTGATCCGCGACTCGGCGGGCACCGAGACGCTGCCGGTGCTGGGCTCCGACTTGCACACCAGCAGGCTCAACACGCTCCCGCCGCTGAACTCGACGGTCGGGGTGGAGGGTGCGGCGTGCACGGGGCTGGCGCCCACGGTCAGGGCCGCGGCGAACAGCGCGGCGGCGGCTGCCGCCACGCGGAGTGCCGGTCGGTGTCCAGACAAGGTAGCCATCCAAGGTTGAGGATTGAGCAGATGCGGTTTCCATCGAGGTCGCGCGATCACGGGCGACCTAGTTGCGTAACGACGCGGCCGACAGGACGGTGACGGAACCCTGCCATTCCGGACCCTTCGGTCGGGTAGCCACCGAGGCCAGGCCCCGGGGTCGCGCAAACTGTCGGTCCCACGTCGTAGGCTCTGCGGCATGCGAATCGGTGCTCACGTCGACCCCGCGGAGCCACTGGCCGAGGCCGCAGCGCGCGGCGCTGACCTGGTCCAGTTCTTCCTGACCGACCCGCAGGCCTGGGCCGATCCCAAAGACCGCCCCGACGCCGAGGCACTCATCGCCTCCGACGTCGACGTCTACATCCACGCGCCCTATCGGATCAACGTCGCGTCGTCCAACAACAGAATCCGCATCCCCAGCCGCAAGCTGCTCTTCCGCCACGCGGCAGCGGCGGCGAAGGTCGGGGCCAAGGGTCTGATCGTGCACGGCGGGCACGTCGAGAAGGCCGAAGGGCGCGACGCCGGGTTCGACAACTGGCGGAAGACATTCGCGTTCGCGGCCGAGGAGGGCGGCTTCGCCACCCCGATCCTGATCGAGAACACCGCCGGCGGCGACAACGCCTGCGCCCGGCGCTTCGACGCGCTGGCCCGGCTGTGGGACGCGATCGGCGAGTATGAGGTCGGATTCTGCCTGGACACCTGCCACGCCCACGCGGGCGGCGAGGACCTGCTCGACATCGTCGACCGGGTCAAGGCGATCACGGGCCGGATCGACCTCATCCACGCCAACAACTCCCGCGACGGCTTCGACTCCGGCCGCGACCGGCACGACAACCTCACGGCCGGCGAGATCGACCCCGAGCTGATCGTCTCGGTGATCCGGTCCGCCGGCGCGCCGGCGCTGGTCGAGACGCCCGGTGGCACCGAGGGGCAGACCGCCGACATCACCTACCTGCGGGAGCGGCTGGCGTGAGCAACGTGTCCGAGACCGAGAAGGACCCGGAAGCGGGACCCTCGGCCGCCGAGCCCGGGGACCCGGCGGCCTTGACCTCGAGGGAGCCCGCGCCGGGCAACGGCAAGCCAGCAGCGACGGACACGCCGCCCGTGGCCGCCGGCACCGCAGAGTCGGCAGCCGACGCGCCGGCGGAAGACGCCACAGCCGCGGAAAGCGGCGCCGCGGAGGGCGACACGGCCACCGCGGAAGCGGGCAGCACCGAGGATGGCGCTGCGAAGGCCGAGGCCGACACGACCGCTGAAGAGGCGGGCAACGCAAAGGACGGCGCGGCGAAGGCCGGGGACGCCAAGGGTGGAGCGGCGAAGGCCGGGGGCGACACAGCCGCTGGAGAAGCGGGCAAGGCGGACGGCGCCGCGCAGGGCGGTGAGCGGGTCAGTCTCGTCAAGGCGGACCCGTTCGGATCGTTCGCGCCCGTCCCCGACGAGGAGCCCGGCAAGGCCCGCAGGGTGGCGGCGCGCGTCGGCAACGCGGTCGGGGAGTTCCTCGGGCACGAGTGGACGATGGCGGCCGTGGGCTCGGTGCTGCTCGCCGCCGTCATGACCTGGCCGACGCTGCGGAACCCGGGCACGACGATCCCGCAGGACACCGCCGACCCGACGCTGCAGGCCTGGCAGATGTCGTGGGCCGGGCACATCCTCACCACCAACCCGGCGCAGCTGTGGAACGCCAACGCGTTCTTCCCCTCGAACTACAGCTACGCGTTCTCGGACACGCTGCTCGGCTACGCGCCCGCCGGCATGCTCGGCAGCGGGCCGGTGGCGGCGCTCGTCCGGTACAACATCATGTACGTCCTCATCTATGCCCTGGCGTTCTTCGGGGCGTACGTCCTGGCCCGGCAGCTGGGTGCGCGGCCGACCGGTGCGGTGGTGGCAGGTGCCGCGTTCGCGTACGCGCCGTACCGGCTGGGGCAGGCCGGCCACCTGCACGTGCTGTCGATCGGCGGGATCGCGCTGGCGCTGGCCATGCTCGCCCGCGGCCACGGGTTCTCGCTGCGCGACGGCTATCAGCCGGACAAGCGGCGGTGGGGCTGGGTCCTCGCGGGCTGGCTCGTCGCCTCGTGGCAGATCAGCCTGGGCTTCGGCATCGGTATCCCGTTCGTGTACGCACTGCTGCTGGCCGTGCTCGCCACCGCGATCTCCTGGGGCTACCGGCACGTGCGCAAGTGGGGCGTGACGCGACCGTTCGGCTGGAAGCTGTTCTTCGCCAACCTCGGCGGCGGGGCGATCTTCGCGGCGGTCGGCGGGCTGATGGCGTACCCGTACCTGCAGGTGCTGAAGGAGCACCCGTACGCGCGGCGCAGCGAGGAGCTCGTCGGGCTGTTCTCGCCGCCGCTGAAGGGGTTCTTCATCGCGCCGCCGGAGTCGTGGCTGTGGGGCGAGGCGTATGCCGACGCCCGCGGCACGCTGACCTGGGCTCCGGAGATGGCGCTGCTGCCGGGCTTCTTCCTGTACGGCCTGGCGTTCGCCGGACTGTTCGTCTCCACGTGGCGGCTCAAGCACCGCGTCTGGATGCTGGTCGGCGTCCTCGGCACGGTGGCGCTCGCGATGGGGACGCACGGGCCGGGCAAGGGCGAGTTCGGCTACCTGGCGCTGTACCGGGCGCTGCCGGGCTTCGACGGCATCCGCACGTCGGGTCGCCTGGTGGTGTGGACGACGCTGTTCCTGGGGCTGCTCGCGGCGGGAGCGGTGAGCGCGTTCGCGGCGCGGGCGGTGGAGCTGTTCGCCGACCGGACCCAGTCGGAGCCGGGTGACCGGGCGGGGTTCCTGCCGCGCCTGGCGACACTGATCCCCGTCATGCTGGTGCTGTTCGAGGGTGCTCACAACACGCCGCACCCGGTGGTGCCCACCACGCCGATAGCGATGAGCTCAGTGCGGGGGCCGGTGATGGTGCTGCCCAGCCACGAGCTCTTCGACATGAACGTCATGCTGTGGAGCACCGACGGGTTCCCGAAGATCGTCAACGGCGGCAGCGGCTTCACGCCGCTGGACCAGCAGGAGCTGCGGCAGACGATGCAGCAGTTCCCCGACGAGCAGACGGTGGCGCTGCTGCGGGGGCGGCACATCCGCACGGTCCTCGTGGTGCGCAGCCAGGCCCTCGGCAGCGCGTACGAGCGCGCCATCGACGCACCGATCGACGGCCTCGGCCTGACCCGCACGGAGCAGGGCGACGTCGTCCTCTACAAGGTCGAAGACAGCTGAGGCCCGGCGACACAGGCCGAGGAACGGGGCCGCGGTGACGGGGCAGACGGCCGGACACGAGCCGCTCACGCACTAAGTCGCCCGGCACCCGAAGCGCCGAAGCGCCGAAGCGCCGAAGCGCCGAAGCGCCGAAGCGCCGAAGCGCCGAAGAACGAGACACGAAAGGGCCGGCGGGAGAAGATCCCGCCGGCCCTTTCCGTTGTGCAGAAGTGCGAAGTGGCTACGCCTCCGCCTTGACCAGGGGTGGGGGTTCGATCAGGGGGCGTTCGGCGGGTTCGGGGTTGAAGACGCCGCCGTCGGGGTCCTCGCCTTCGTAGGTGTCGCGGACGACGTCCATCTCCGGGTGCCTGATGTCGCGGATGACGTAGCCGACCAGGACCGCGAGGGTCACCAGGCGCAGGATCGAGGCGAGCACGAACACGCCCTCCGGGAAGACCTGGCGACCCGAGGCGCCCATGAGCTCGCCGTAGAACGAGACGAAGTACAAGACCTCGGCCGCTTGCCAGGCCAGGAAGGCACCCCAGCGCGGCCGGGCGAGCACCGCGAGGGGGATGAGCCACAGCACGTACTGCTGCGACCACACCTTGCCGGTGAGCAGGAACGCGGCCACGATCAGGAACGCGAGCTGCGCGAGGCGGGGCGTGGTCGGGGCGGTGAGGCCCAGGACGAGGATGCCCACGCAGCAGATCAGGAAGAGGCCGAGGTAGAGCACGTTGAGGGTGGCGTGCTCAGGGTCGGAGTCGAGGTTCTGGAAGTAGGGGAACCCGTACTGGCCGGAGCCGCGCGGGAAGTGGGCGCCGATGTACCAGAGGGTGCCCCAGTCGATGCCGCGCTGGGAGTTGAAGTCCCAGAACTTGATCCAGGAGTCCCAGTAGAGGGCCGCGATTGGCACGTTGACGGCGAGCCAGGTGCCGGCGCCGACGCCGAAGGTGGCGAGGGCCTCCTTCCACTTGCCGGTGCGCAGGCAGAGGACCAGGAGGGCGCCGAGGATCAGGACCGGATAGAACTTCGCGGCCGTCGCCAGGCCGAGGAAGAGACCGGCGAGGAGTGGTCTTCGGCGGGCCCAGCACGTCATGGAGATGGCGGCGAGGCCGACGCAGAAGAGGTCCCAGTTCACGGTCGCGGAGACGAACAGCGCGGGTGCCGCGGCGAACATCGCGGCGTCCCAGGGCCTTCGGCGCCGGACGGCGAGCGTGGCGGCGACCGCGGCGATGCCGAAGGCGCTGAGCACGACCGCGTTGAGGTCGTAGAAGGTCTGGCCGGGGTTGTCGAGCGCCCCCTGCTGGCCGAGGGAGTGCACGGGCAGGCCGAGCACGCCCATGAATGCGCCGGTCAGGACCGGGTACTCGACCTGGTGGTCGGCGTAGGGGACCTGGCCTTCGTTGAGACCCTCGGCGTAGTAGAGGGCCAGCACGTCGGTGTAGCAGAAGTACTTGTACTGCTTCATGTCCGCCCAGGCGCCGTCGCGGCAGGGGGACTTCTGCATCCAGGAGAAGCTGAGCATGGCGCAGATCAGCAGCAGGACCACCCGCGCGGGGGTCCAGAACCGGTTCGGTGTCCGCACGGCGTGACTGCCCAGGGGCCCACCGATCGACTCGGAGAGGCCACCGACGAAGCGGTCGGAGGTGGCGGGCTCGTCATTCAGGCGGTGCTCGGGTCGCACAGTCGGCGGCATCGCATCACCGTACCGTCGCAACCTCCGGGGCGGGTGCACCACCCGACGTGGTTTCCTCGCCGACCCGCCGGATCGGCATCGCGAACAGCAGCGCGACGGCGAGCAGCACGTACCAGTTCTCGATGAAGAATCCGAGGACGCCCTCGCCCCACGGGTCGACGGGCAGACCCTGGTCGTACAGCGACACCATGCCCACACCGACGGTGACAGCGATCAATACGGCAAGCCATCGCCGGCCGACGTCGAACAGGACGACGATGGCGGGCGCGAACCAGTAGATGTGGTGGATCCAGGTGATCGGGCTGGCCAGGCAGCCGACGAGACCGGCGATGGTGAGCCCGACGACCTCGTCCCCGGCGAGCGCGGCGCGGCGGGCCCGCCACAGTCCGACGCCGACGACGGCCAGCACCAGCAGCACCCACAGCCAGCCGGGCGCGTCGTACCGGGCGAGCAGCCCGCGCAGCGACTGGTTGGGGATGTACGCCGTCTTGCCGATCCCCTCGCCCTTCCACAGCGTGTCGGTCCAGAAGTCCCACGAGGCGCGGGGTGCGACCGCGGCGGCCAGCAACGTGGCGGCGGCGGCGCTGACGATCGCCGTGATTCCCGCCCGGTACCGGCGGCTGACCAGCAGATACACGATGAAGATCGCCGGGGTGAGCTTGATGGCGGCGGCGAGCCCGATGAGCACGCCCGCCCACCGGCTCCGCCGCGGCAGCAGGACCAGCAGGTCGGCGAGGATGAGCACGATCAGCAGCACGTTGATCTGGCCGAAGCTGAACGTTTCACGGATCGGCTCGAGCGTGGTGAACACGACGGTCGACAGCACCAGCGCGAAGGGCAGCGACCAACCGTGCCGGCGGACCGCCGAGGCGACGAGCCAGTACGTGGTGATCAGCAGGCCGGCGCCGGCGAGGACCGCGTACACGGTGACGGCGGCGTTCTTCGCCAGCAGCGCGAAGGGGACCAGCACCATCGCGCCGAACGGCGGATAGGTGAAGCCGAGCTCGCCCTGCGTCATGTCGGGTTTGGTGAACGTGTAGAGATCGTGCCCGTCGAGCCACCAGTCGACGGCCTGCCGGTAGATCTTGAGGTCGTAGAAGTGGTGCCGGATGCCATACCACCAGTGCGCGTAGGCCACCAGCGCCACGAGCAGCGCGAGCAGCCCCCACCGGACGGCCTTCAGCCTGCCCGCTTCCAACGGACACCCCCCCCAAACGACAGCGGCCACGGTCCCGGCGAACATACCGCCGTTACCGTGGCCGCACATCTTCGGCCTACCTTGATCAGCGTCTTCGTGTCGGCGTGGGGAAGATGCCCCCACCGTTGCCGCCCGGGCCCGGGGTCTGCGTGTCACCGGGGTTGCCACCGTTGCCGTTGCCGTTCCCGTTGCCGGGACCGCCCGGGATGCTCGGTTCGACCGGGAGGCTCGGCTGCGGCGAGATGCCGGTGCCGACGTCCTGGTTGCCGACGTGCTTCGGGCCCGGGAAGTTGATCTTCGGCTGCTTCATGATGGCCTCGGCCTTGTCCATGAAGTCCTGCCAGATCGGGCCGGGCAGGCTACCGCCGATGACGCCCTTGCCGTTGCTGTCGACGATCTTCTGCTCCTCGGCCTTGTTGCCGACCCACACCGCGGTCGCCAGGCCCGGCGACTTCTTGCCCGGGTCGTAGGCGGTGTAGCCGACGAACCACGCGTGCGCGTTGGAGGTGGTCTGGCCGAGCTGCCAGGTGCCGGTCTTGCCGGCGATCTGGCGGCCGTCCTTGAGCTTCAGGTTGTAGTGCTTCGGCACGCCCTGCAGGACGGTGTTGAGGTCGTCGGCCATCTGGTCGGTGAAGCCCGGGATGCGCTTCGGGTTGATCACCTCGCCGTAGGTCTTCTTGCCGTCCTCCCACACCTCCTTCAGGAAGTGGGTCTTCGCCGCGACGCCGCGGGCGGCGAACGTGGCGATGCCGCCGGCGTGCTCCAGCACCGTCACCGGGTACTGACCGAAGGCGACCTCGGTGTTGAAGTACTTCGGGAACACGTCGGATCCCTTGTTGGCCACGAGGTCGATCTTCTTGGACTTGTTGTCGACGTTGGCCCACATGTCGGTGATGCCGGCCGCGCGGGCGGTGTCGATCACCTTCGCCGGGCCGACCTTCTCGGCGAGCGCGAAGAACGGCACGTTGAGCGACATGACGGTGACCTCTTCCAAGGTGCACCACTTGCCGTCGCCCGACTTGCACTTCGGCGACGAGACCGCGCCCTCACCGGCGTTCTTGACCGGGTTCTTCGCGGTCCGGCCGCTGGCCGGGAACTGCTGCGGCGAGTCGCCGTTCCAGTAGGAGTCGATCGTGTAGCCGGCCATCAGACCGGTGGCGAGGGTGTAGACCTTGAACGTCGAGCCCGGCGGGTGGCCGCCGCAGCAGCTGTCGTCGCCGCTGCTGAGCACCGGGTCGTTGTAGTAACCGGCGAAGTCGCCGCCGTTGCCGCTGTCGCCGCCGTAGTAGGCCTTGACCGCGCCGGTGCCCGGCTCGACGGCCACGAGCGCGGCCTGCAGGTTGCCCGGGTACTTGTTGATCCGCGACTCGGGGTTGCGGCTCGCCTCCTGGACCGCGGCCTGCTGCAGCCTCTGGTCGACGGTCGTGACGATCTTCAGACCACCGTTGCGGATCTTGTCGAAGTTCTTGCTGCCGTCGGGGTCGACGCCCTCGTAGAGCGGGGCGTTGGTCTTCGGGTCCTTGAGCGCGGCGACCTCGTCGAGCACGTGGTGCACGATCAGGCCCTCGGGCTTGTCCATGCTGCCCTGCGTCTTGACCGCGTTGGCCCGGGCGACGGCCGGCGCGATGACCGTCGTCGGGTAGGCCATCTTCGTGTCCGCCTCTTCGGCCTTCACGAACTTGAGCGCGAGCATCCGCCCCTTGATGTAGTTGAACCGATCCGTCGCCTGCTGCTTGTCGATGTTCGGATCGAAGGGGCTGCCCTTGGCGTTGTTGCCCTCGGGGTTCTTGATGATGCCGGCCAGGACCATGCCCTCGGCCATGGTCAGTTCCTTCGCGGGCTTGTTGAAGTACGCGATGGATGCCGCCTGGATGCCGTACGCCCCTCGCCCGAAGTAGACGATGTTGAGGTACATCTCCAGGATCTTGTCCTTGTCGAACTCCTGGTTGAGCTTCAGCGCGATGACGGCCTCGCGCAGCTTCCGCGCGTAGGTGACGCCCTCGAGGTCGGCCCAGTGGCGCGCGTACTGCTGGCTGATCGTCGAGGCGCCCTGCCGGTCGCCGCCGGTCACGTTGTTCCACGCCGCGCGGACGACGCCTTTGTAGTCGACGCCGTCGTTGGTGTAGAAGCTGTTGTCCTCGGCCGCGACGACGGCGTGCTGCACGTCCGGCGGGATCTCGGTGATCGGGATGACCGTGCGGTTCTTGTCGCCGATACGGCCCATCGGGGTGACGCCGTCGGCGTAGTAGATCGTGGTCGACTGCTCCATGGCCAGGTCCTCGGGCAGCCCGACCTGGTCGAAGTAGTACGTGCCGCTGACCATGCCGATGCCGGCGATCATGATGAACGAGGCGATCGCGGCGATGACGATGTTGCGGCGGCGCCGGCGCTTGGCCTTGGCGCTGTTGCTCCGCCCCCGGCCGGGGCCGCTGCCACCGGGACCACCGGGACCGTCGGGGCCACCCGGGCCGCCTGGACCACCCGGCCCGCCGGGACCGTCGCCGAAGCCCTCGGCACCCATCGACACCGACGCGCGGCCTACCGTGGCCCGGCCGACCGTCGCACGGCCGGCGGAGGAGCCGGGCACCGACGCGGACCCGGACACGGAGGCCGAGCCGGACACGGAGGCCGAGCCGGACACCGAGGCGGAGCCGGAGACGGACGCCGACCCCACCGACGCCGACCCGGACGCACCGGACACCGGCACGGACGCGCGCCCGGTGCGCGGCTCGTCGCCGCCCGGGCGCCCTACGCTGGCACGGCCGACCGTCGCACGTCCCGCGGCGCCGGCGCTCGGCGCGGGCGCGGGCGCGGGTGGCGGCAGGGAAGGCGGCGGTGGCAGGGGCGGCACGCCGAAGTCGTCGCCGTCCGGTCCTGGGAAGGATCCAGGAACCTGCGCCCGGCCCGAGGGGGAGTTGGTCGGGTCACCGTAGTTCATTCGTCCCACCTTGCCGGTTGCGTCGTTGTCGCATGCTCCGTCGCCACCATGTCTGTGAGCTGAGGCACTCGTCGGTCAGGTCTCAAGTCTGCGGTCACGGGCGTCAAGCGGCCGTGAGGCCACGAGAGGTCACCGCTCGTCAGGGCATCGATGCAAATCGGCCCGCAGCGATCGCGGGCCAGGTTCACTCGGCCGCCCCTCCTCGGACCCGCGTCGTTGACCGACCGCCGGCTCCATCGTCCGATCCGGCCGTCAGGCCGTCGCGCCCCAGCAGATATTGCTCCACGAGGTGGTTCCAGCCGCAGGCGCGACAGACCTCCACCACGTAGACGTGAAACTCACTCAGCGTCATCGCCAGGAGTGGCAGCTCGGTCAGGCGGCGAGCCTGACCCGACGACTGCCGCAGCTCATCCCCATAGATGTAATGCACATGGGTGAGGTTCTCCCGGCGGCACACCGGGCACAGCTCCTCCGTCGGCTCACCGTGGAACTTCGCTGCGCTCTTCAGGTATGGCGACGCGTCGCACACCTCATAGGTGCCGACACGCCCGGAATGCACCTCACGCAGCAGGGCGCGTCTCCGTAAGGAGAAGTCGACCACCTGACGCTGGGTACGCATGCGCCGAGGGTACGCGGTCCCGCGCCACTCGGCGACATCGGTCACGATCGGTAACCGTCGGATAGACGATCAGGGGTGTGGTCCAGGCCACTTGGGCACGCGCGTTGCATCCGTTCGGCTGGGGGCCTACCGTTGCGATGTATCGGGCCGATACATCGGATCGGGTAAACGGAGGGAGGCCGGGAATGCTCGAACTGGCGATCCTGGGTCTCCTGCACGAGTCCCCGATGCACGGTTACGAGCTGCGCAAGCAGCTCACGACCAAGCTGGGCGCGTTCCGGGCCGCGATCAGCTACGGCTCCCTCTACCCCACACTGCGCCGTCTACAGACGGACGGCTGGATCACCGAAGGTGCCCCGCCGACTGGCATGCCGGCGTCACCCGACGAGGTCCCGTTGCTCACCGGCAAGCGCGGCCGCGTGGTCTACACGATCACCGCCGAGGGCAAGGAGCGCTTCCAGGAGCTGCTCACCGCCGCCGGCCCCGAGACCTATGACAGCGAAGCCGGCTTCGGCGTCCACTTCGCCTTCTTCGCACGCACCGACCCAGCGACCAGGCTGCGGATCCTCGAGGGCCGCCGCCGCCGGGTGGAGGAGCGTCGCGAGGGCATGCGCGACGTGCTGAGTCGAGCCGCGGAGCGGCTCGACGCCTACACCCTGGAGCTGCAACGCCACGGCCTGGACGCGTGTGAGCGCGAGGTCCGCTGGCTCGAAGAGCTCATTGCGAACGAACGCAATGGCACCACCCCTCAGCCGCCTTCGGCAGATCCGGAGCGGTCATCGTGAACAACAAGAAGGAGGCATCCGCGATGGGCTCCGTCCGCGTTGCCATCGTCGGTGTAGGCAACTGCGCCTCGTCCCTGGTTCAGGGCGTGGAGTATTACCGCACCGCCGACCCGAATGACCGGGTACCGGGTCTCATGCACGTCAAGTTCGGCGACTACCACGTCGGCGACGTGCAGTTCGTCGCCGCGTTCGACGTCGACGCGAAGAAGGTCGGCCAGGATCTCGCGGCCGCGATCAGCGCCAGCGAGAACAACACCATCCAGTTCTGCGACGTGCCGCCCACCGGCGTGACCGTCCAGCGCGGACCGACCCTCGACGGCCTCGGCCAGTACTACCGCGAGATGGTCGACGAGTCCGACGAGCAGCCGGTCGACGTGGCCGCCGCGCTGCGCGAGGCTCAGGTCGACGTGCTCGTCTGCTACCTGCCGGTCGGCTCGGAGCAGGCCGCCAAGTACTACGCCCAGGCCGCCATCGACGCGGGCGCCGCCTTCGTCAACGCGCTCCCGGTCTTCATCGCCTCCAACCCGGAGTGGGCGCAGAAGTTCACCGACGCCGGGCTGCCGATCGTCGGTGACGACATCAAGAGCCAGGTCGGCGCCACGATCGTGCACCGCGCCCTCGCGAAGCTGTTCGAGGACCGCGGCGTCGAGCTGCTGCGCACGTACCAGCTCAACTTCGGCGGCAACATGGACTTCATGAACATGCTGGAGCGCACCCGCCTGGTCTCGAAGAAGATCTCGAAGACCCAGTCGGTGACCTCGCAGATCCCGCACGAGATGGCGAAGTCCGACGTCCACATCGGCCCGTCGGACCACGTGCCGTGGCTCGACGACCGCAAGTGGGCCTACATCCGCCTCGAGGGCAAGTCCTTCGGCGACACCCCGCTCAACGCGGAGCTGAAGCTCGAGGTCTGGGACTCGCCCAACTCGGCCGGCGTCATCATCGACGCGCTGCGCGCCGCGAAGATCGCCAAGGACCGCGGCATCGGTGGCCCGATCCTGTCCGCGTCGAGCTACTTCATGAAGTCGCCGCCGGTGCAGTACAACGACCACGACGCGCACCAGTCGGTCGAGCAGTTCATCGCCGGCGAGATCGAGCGCTGAACCACTCCTTATAACTAGGAACGCCCCTCTCCGGACCGCCGGAGAGGGGCGTTTCTCATGACAGGCCGAACTCGCGCTCGATGCGGACCTTGGCCTCCAGCTCCAGCAGCACCTTCTTGCGCCAGATGCCGCCGCCGAACCCGACCATCTTCCCGTCGGCGCCGACCACGCGATGGCACGGCACGATGATCGGCAGCGGGTTGCGGTTGCAGGCGACCCCGACCGCCCTGGCCCCGTCCGGCTCGCCGACCGCGGCGGCGATCTGCCCGTACGTGCGCATCTCCGCATACGGGATGGCCCACAGCGCCCGCCAGACGGCCCGCTCGAACTCCGACCCGCCGCGCACCGACAGCGGCACCGTGAACGGCGCCGACTCCCCGCCGAAGTAGCCGGTCAGCTCCTCGACGGCCCGCTCCAGCACCGGATCGCCGGCGGGGGCGAGCGGACCGGCCGCGCCGCCGAAACGCACCGAGCACACACCGGTGTCGTCCACCGCGATCCCGACCGCATCGATCGGCGCCTGCATCTCCGCCCAACGCACGCAGACAATTGTGCCCGAAAACGCGAGTGTCAGATTTGCGTCGGATGGATACCCTGCTAGTTCCAACGGGGAGGGGGCGCGATGGATGTGGTGTTCCTGGTCGTCGGCGGCCTGGGCGTCCTCGTGCTGGCCCTGTCGCTTCTCCTCGGTGACCTCTTCCATTTGGACGTCGACCATCCGGACGCCGGCGGCCTGTTCTCGCTACCGGCGGTCGCCGGATTCATCGGCGCGTTCGGGTTCGGCGCGGCGATCGTGTCGGCGCTCGGCGTCCCGGGGGGCTCGGCCGTTGCCGCCCTCTGCGGGATCGCGGCGGCCTTTCCGACGGCCTGGTTCGCGACCCGGCTCGCCCGGATGGCGATGAACATGCGTACCGACGCGACACCGACGCAACGGGACATGATCGGCACCATCGGCGTCGTCGTCACCCCCATCACCGTGAACGGTTTCGGCGAGGTGCGGATCTCCCTCGGCGGACAGCCCGTGAAGCTCAGCGCCCGCGCGGACCATCCGATCGCGCTCGGCGCACGGGTCCTCGTGGTGGAGGCGACCAGCTCCACCAGCGTGATCGTCGAAGAAACCCCTTTGTAGGTCGAGTAAACCCTTTTCAAGAAGGGACGTACATATGAATACGGTCCTGCTCATCGCGATCGGCGGCGGCGTGCTGCTGATCCTCTTCCTCATGCTGTTCATCGTCGCGCGGATCAAGGTCGCCGGCTCCAACGAGGCATTCATCATCACCGGCCGCAAGGGCAAGTCGGTGCAGGGGCTCGACGGGTCACGCTCCACCGACCTGTCCGGGCAGAAGGTCGTCATGGGCGCCTCGGTGTTCGTGGTGCCGATCGTGCAGAAGCTGCAGGTCCTGGACCTGTCCAGCCGCCGCATCCACGTCGAGATCACCGGCGCGGTCAGCAAGCAGGGCATCCGCGCCAACCTGCAGGGCGTCGCGATCGTCAAGGTCGGCGGCACCGAGGACGCGATCCGCGCCGCCGCCCAGCGGTTCCTCAACCAGCAGCAGGGCATCGACCTGTTCACCAGCGAGGTGCTCGCCGGCGCGCTGCGCTCGATCGTCGGCCGGCTCACCATCGAGGAGATCATCCGGGACCGGACCGCGTTCGCCAGCGCGGTCGCCGAGGAGGCGGAGCACTCGCTGACCAACCAGGGTCTGGTGCTCGACACGTTCCAGCTCCAGGACATCCTCGCCGACGGGTCCTACCTGAAGGACCTCGGCCGGCCGGAGGCCGCCCGCGTGCTGCGGGACGCCGCGATCGCCGAGGCGCACGCCCGCCAGGCGGCCGAGTCGGAGCGGCTCAAGGCGGAGGAGGCCATCGCCGAGGCCAACCGCAACCTGGCGCTCAAGCAGGCCTCCATCCAGGCGGAGATCGACGCCGCGAAGGCTCGTTCCGCCGCGGCCGGCCCCCTCGCCCAGGCCGAGCGCGAGCAGGTCATCCTGGCCGAGCAGCAGAAGGTCGCCGAGCGCAACGCCGAGCTCAAGCAGCGCCAGCTCGACACCGAGGTCCGCAAGCCGGCCGACGCCGAGCGCTACCGGGTGGAGCAGGAGGCGGAGGCGGCGAAGAACGCCGCGATCTTCAAGGCCGACGCGCAGCGGCAGTCCGTCATCGCCGCGGCGCAGGGCTCCGCCGAGCAGGCCCGCCTCACCGGTGAGGGCGAGCGGTCCCGCCGGGCCGCGCTCGCCGAGGCCAACGCGATCGAGGGCGCCAAGGAAGGTGAGGCGGAGCAGCGCCGGCGCGTCGCGATCGCCGAGGCGCTGGAGCGGGAGGGTTCCGCCGAGGCGTCGGCGATCCTGGCCCGTGGCCAGGCCGAGGCCGAGGCGATGAAGCTCAAGGCGGACGCGTTCGCCGCGTACGGCGAGGCCGCGATCCTGGACCTGCTGGTGCGGGTGATGCCGGAGGTGGTCAAGGCCGCCAGCGAGCCGATGGCCAACATCGACAAGATGACCGTCATCTCCACCGACGGCGCGTCGTCGCTGACGAAGTCGGTCGCCGGCAACGTCGCCCAGGGTCTGCAGCTCAGCACCGACCTGACCGGCATCGACCTGGCGAAACTGCTCGGTCGCCTCAGCGGCATGGTCGCGGACGAGCCCGCCAACGGCCGCGCCGCGGTCGAGGCGCCGAAGCCCCGGCAGGCCTGACAGACCCCATCGACGGCCGAGCCGCCGTCGATGCGCCGACGCCGTGGGTGAGCCCGCCGACCGCGGGCCTGCCCACGGCCGAGGTGCGGTCAAGCCGCCAAAGGCCTGAACGAGCCGTAGGCTTTTGGCGTGTCCACCGCCACCGCAGCTGCCCATCCACAGTCCCACTTCGTACGGGCGGTCCTGCGGCAACGTGGCTTCCGCCGCCTGCTCGGCGTGCGGATGGTGGCGCAGATCGGCGACGGCCTGTTTCAGGGCGCGCTGGCCGGCACGGTGTTGTTCAACCCGGAGCAGCGCGCCGGCGGCATGGCCATCGCCGCCGGCTTCGCCGTCCTCCTGCTGCCGTATTCGCTGATCGGGCCGTATGTCGGGGTGTTCCTCGACCGGTGGCGGCGGCGCACGATCATCCTGCGGGCCAACCTGCTGCGCGCCGTCCTGGTGCTGCCGATCGCGCTGTACATCTGGCAGGGGCACGAGTCGCCGGTGCCGTTCCTGCTGGCGCTCGTGGTCACCGGGTTGAACCGGTTCTTCCTGGCCGGGCTGTCCGCGGCGACCCCGCACGTCGTCGACGACCACATGCTGGTGACCGCCAACTCGTTCGCCGCGACCCTCGGCTCGCTCAGCTTCTCCCTCGGCATCGGCGTCGGCGCGACGCTGATCAAGACGGTGCTGGCCACGTCGTTCCACGGCTATGCGCTGGTCGCCTCGATGGCGGCCGCGTTCTACCTGGCGTCCGCGCTGATCGGCCGGTCGTCGTTCGCCGCCGACGAGCTGGGGCCCGACGCCGCGCAGCAGACCAAGAGCTCGATCCGGCAGGCGGTCGACGAGGTCAACCGCGGCACCGTCGCCGGGGTCCGTCACCTCGCGGCGAAGCGCGGCGCCGCCTATCTCGTCCTGGTGCAGGCGATGTTCCGGCTGCTGTACGGCGTGGTCCTACTGGCCTGCCTGCTGCTGTTCCGCTCCGTGTTCAACACCGGCAGCGAGGTCAGCGACTCCTTCGGTACCATCGCCAACGCCTTCGCCGCAGGCGGCGTCGGGATGCTGCTGGCGTCCTTCGTGACCCCGCCGGTGGCCCGCCGGATGGGCGGCTGGCGCTGGGTGACGGTCGTGCTGGCGGCAACGGGCGCGGCGATCCTCGGCTTCGGGCTGCCCTTCGACCCGGTGCTGCTGCTCGGGGCGGTGTTCGTCACCAGCCTCGCGGCCCAGGCGATCAAGATCGTCACCGACACGTCACTGCAGCACGAGTGCGCCGACGATTTCCGCGGGCGGGTGTTCAGCATCAACGACACCGCGTTCAACATCATGCTGGTCGCCGGCATGTACATCGGCGCGCTGACCCTGCCCTACACCGGCCAGTCGGCGGTGGTGCTCAGCGGGGTGGCGATCTGCTACATGCTGACCGCCGTGGGCTACGCGGTGCTCGGCGGCCGGTGGGCCCGCCGGGTCGGCGACGACATCGCACAACCCGGCGGGAAGCGCCTCACGTCTTTAGCTTGAGGTCTTCTTCGCCTGCACCTGGGTCGTCAGGTTCGAGAACGACAGGCTGTTGCCGCTGCACGTGTACTTGCTCGGCGTGTCGTCGGGCTCGAACGCGGTCTCCTCGTTGGCGCCGGTGGCCGGAATGGACGTCACCAACTTGCCGGTGGCCTTCGGGTTCTCGTACACGATGCTGCCGCTGGTGGTGTGCACCGTCGCGGTGACGGTCGCGTTGACCGTGACCGTCACCGCGATCTGCGTGCCGGAGACCGTCGGGTTGGCCTTGTAGATGCTGTTCTCGTAGGTCTCGGTGTAGTTGCCGTCGGCGTCGAACTTCAGCTTCGAGCCGTTCTTGTCCAGCGTGAGCTTGAGTCCGCCCTCGACGCCATCCATCGGCGCTACCTGGCTGTAGCTGGTCGTCGTCCAGCTGCCGATGAGGCAGGTGTCGATCGCCGCGCTCGGCTTGGCGCTCGCCCCGGCGCTCGCACCGGCGGAGGTGGTCTTGCCCGGGTCGGCGACGTTCTTCGGGTCGTCGTCCTTGCGCAGGGCGACCACGGCGACGATCGCGATCACGAGGACCACGACCACGCCGGACAGCGCGATCAGCGGCATCATGAACTTGTTGCGCCGCGGCGGGGTCGGCGACGCGCCGTACTGGCCGCCGTAGGTGGTCGGCGGGAACGCCGGCGGCCCGCTGACCTGGCTGGGGTAGGCCGGCTGACCGCTGACCTGGCCGGGGTAGCCCGGCTGGCTCGGATAGCCCGGCCCGCTGACCTGCTGGTCGGGGAACGAGGGTCCGTTGCTTTGGTAGCCGGCATAGGGCGCGCCGCTGTACGGGTCGCCACCGTAGGGCGAGCCGCTCACCGGCGGTTGCGGCGCCTGCGGGACGCCTCGATAGGTGCGGCACTGCGTGCAGTAACCGTTCGTATCAATGCCCATGCCGCCGCAGGTAGGACACGGCTGCATGTCTGCCTCCAGAGTTTTTTCAGGGGTGGCCGGGCCCACAACCGTGGTGCGGCCGAAAAGGGGGGAACGTGTAGCGACGGTAGCTGACCGGGTCTACGTGCAGAACCGGCTGAATCGCCACATGCACGACCCAACCGGGGTCAGAGTTCTGACAGCGTTGAACCTGCCAGGAGTCCTCCGGAAGAATGTGAGCCGTGCCTCAGCCGCTGGTCGTCGTCTTCGCCGGAACGTCGTGGGACGGGGTGACCGGCTCTGACCGGCTGCTCGCCTCGGCGCTCACCTCACATGCTGACATTCTCTGGGTCGATCCGCCGATCTCTGCGGCGACTCCGGACCGATACCGTTACGGCGCCTCCCGCCTGGGCGTCTCCCCACAGATCCGTCAGGTGTCCGACGGTGTGACGCGGCTGACGCCGCGGGTGCTGCCGCTGCACACCCGCCCCTACATCAAGGTCAGCACCGCGGCGCTGATCCGCTCGCAGACCCGCTGGGCGCTGCGCAAGCTCGACCGCCGGCCGGCCGCGGTGATGGCGTGCAACCTCGTCGACGTCCTGCGCAGCTGGGGTCCCGGGGTGGCCAAGGTGCTCTACGGCACCGACGACTATGTCGCCGGCGCGGAGCTCATGGGGCACGACGCGGCGCGGGTCGCCGAGGACGAGCGGCGCCAGTTGGACAACGCCGACCTGGTCGTGGCGGTTTCCACGGTACTGGCGGAGCGCTGGACGGGATTGGGCGCCAAGCGCGTCGAGCTGATCCCGAACGGCGTGCAGACCTCGGCGTACCGGACCCCGGGCGAGCCGGCCGAGCTCCCGAAGCCGCTCGCCGGGCCCGTGGCGGGGGTGATCGGCCAGTTCTCCGACCGCACCGACTTCGAGCTGCTCGCCGCCCTGGCTGACGACGGCGTGTCGCTGCTGCTGGTCGGGCCGCACGACGCCCGCTGGGAGCCGGACCGCTTCCCGGCGCTGACCGAGCGGCCCAACGTCGTCTGGGTCGGGCGGCAGCCGTTCGAGTCGCTGCCGACGTTCCTGCGGCACATCGACGTCGGCGTCACGCCGTACCGTGACACGCCCTTCAACCGGGCGTCGTTCCCGCTCAAGACGCTGGAGTACCTCGCTGCCGGGAAGCCGCCCGTGAGCACCGACCTGCCTGCGGTGCACTGGCTCGACACCCCCCTCGTGCGGATCGCCGGCACTCCGAAGACGGTGGTTGCCGCGGTACGGGAGGCGGCGGCCGAGGCGCACGACCCGGCGCTGGTGGCCCGGCGGCAGGCGTTCGCCGAGCAGCACTCGTGGGCGGAACGGGCGAAGGCGTTGGCGGTAGCCCTGCCGCTTTGAACCGTTTGTAATCGTATGATCACATAATGTCATCACCTCCACCACCTTTGTCCGCTTCGCCGCCGGATCCCGATTCCGGGCACGACCCTCGAGGCGCTCGCGACCCACGCGGCGCTCAGGACCCTCGTGGTCCACGCCGGTTCGAGCTGGAGTCGGGTCCGCCGGCGCGGCCGTCGCTGCCGTCCCGCGCGCACGATCCCGATGCTTACGAGGAGTACGAGTACCGGGAGCCCGTGTACGGGTTCCCGTCCCTGGCGTCGGCCGCCCATCAGCCGTCGTCCGAGCACGAGGTGCCGGACTACGAGCCGCCGCGGCCCGGTGCGCCGCGGCCGCAGGAGCGCGCCGAGCCGTTGCCGCCGTCGGCGCCGGACCCGACCCTTCCCGCGTGGCTGCGGCCGGCGTACACCGCCGATGACGTGCCGGACTTCCATCCGCCGGGCGAGTCCGCCTATGGCGCTTCCCGCGGCCCCTCCTTTGATCAGCAGCCGCCCGGTCCCGCCGGGCCCGCCGCTGGACCGGCCGGTTCCGGCCCTGGCCCTGGCCTTGGCCCTGGCTCTGGCTCTGGTGGTCCGCCCGGGCAGCGCAAGCGGCGGCGCTGGGTCATTCCCGTCGTCGGCGGGGCCGCCGCGCTGCTGATCCTGAGCGGTGCCGCCACCGTCCTGCTGTACGTGCGGGCCAACGACTCGGTCGACACCACCGCCGGTCCGGTCGTCTCCGTGGCGGCGTCGACGGCCGAGACGGGCGCCCAGAGCGCGCCGAGCGCCGGCGACGGCACGAGTCGCGGTCCCGCGGCGGCCGGACCGAACGGCGCGGCCTCCCCGTCGGCTCCCGGTGCGGGCGTGACGTGCACGTACTCGCCCGCGGACCGCGGCGGCGGCGAGCCCCGCCTGGTGGCCACGCCCGCGCCGCGCGCGACGCTGACCGGCAAGCCGAACGCCACGCTGGAGACCAACCTCGGTGCGATCGGGATCCAGCTGTACGCCGACCGGGCGCCCTGCACGGTCAACTCGTTCGTCCACCTGTCCCGGGACGACTTCTACAGCGACACCCCCTGCCACCGGCTCACGACCGAGGGGCTATGGGTGCTGCAGTGCGGCGACCCGGGCGGCACGGGGACCGGCACGCCCGGCTACCAGTTCGGCGAGGAGAACCTGCCGACGGCGCTGCCACCGTACCCGCGGGGCACGCTCGCCATGGCGAACGCCGGGCCGGGCACGAACGGTTCGCAGTTCTTCATCGTCTACAAGGACAGTGCCATCCCGCCGGACTACTCCGTGTTCGGCCAGGTGACGAGCGGTCTGGACCTGCTGGACCGGATCGCCGCCGCCGGCACCACCATGGGGGGTGCCGACGGCGCGCCGAAGCTGGCCGTGAAGATCACGGAGATCAGGGTTTCGTGAGGCCCTCGGCGGCAGCCCAGCGCAGCAGCTCGGCCTCGGCCTCGTCCCGGTCGAGCGGACCGCGCTCCAGCCGCAGCTCTTTGAGGTGCCGCCAGGCTCGACCCACGAGCGGGCCGGGCGGCACCCCGAGCAGTTCCATGATCGCGTTTCCGTCGAGGTCGGGCCGGACGCGGGCCAGGTCCTCCTCGGCGGCGATCCGGGCGATCCGGGCCTCCAGCGCGTCGTAGTCGGCCGCGAGCTGCGCCGCCTTGCGCCGGTTGCGGGTCGTCACGTCCGACCGGGTCAGGCTGTGCAGGCGCGACAGCAGCGGCCCGGCGTCGGTCACGTAGCGGCGCACCGCCGAGTCGGTCCACTCGCCTCGGCCGTACCCGTAGAAGCGCAGATGCAGCATGACCAGCTCGGAGACGTCCGAGATCACGTCCTTGGGGAACTTGAGCGCCTTCATCCGCTGCTTGGTCAGCCGCGCGCCCACGACCTCGTGGTGGTGGAAGCTGACGCCGCCGTCCGGGCCGACCGCCTTGGTCGCCGGCTTGCCGACGTCGTGCATCAGGGCGGCCATGCGCAGCGTGAAGTCCGGGCCGTCGCTCTCGTGGCCGATGGCGTTGCGCACGACGATCAAGGTGTGCTCGTAGACGTCCTTGTGCTGGGCGTGCTCGTCGATCTCCAGCTTGAGACCGGTCACCTCCGGCAGGAACGTCTCGGCCAGGCCGGTGTCGACCAGCAGCCGCAGGCCCGTGATCGGGTCGGCGCCGCACATGAGCTTGACGAACTCGTCGCGGATCCGTTCGGCCGTGATCCGGGCGAGGTCGCCGGCCATGGCGGTCATCGCCGCCCGCACCTCGGGCGCGACGGTGAACTGCAGCTGCGCGGCGAACCGTGCGGCCCGCAGCATCCGCAGCGGATCGTCGGCGAACGACTCCTCCGGGGCGCCCGGCGTGCGCAGGACACGCTCGGCGAGGTCGGTGAGGCCGCCGTACGGGTCGGTGAACTCGTGCCCCGGCACCGAGACGGCCATCGCGTTGACGGCGAAGTCGCGGCGGCGCAGGTCGTCGACCAGGTTGTCGCCGTACTGGACGATCGGGTTGCGGCTGACGCGGTCGTAGGCGTCGGCGCGGAACGTGGTGACCTCGATGCGCAGGCCCTTGCGGGCGAGCCCGATCGTGCCGAACTCCTGGCCGGTCGTCCACACCGCCTCGGCCCAGCCGTCGATGATCCGCAGCGTCTCCTCGGGCCGGGCATCGGTGGTGAAGTCCAGGTCGTCGCCGAGGCGCCCGAGGAGCGCGTCACGCACCGAACCGCCGACGAGGTGCAGCTCGTGCCCTGCCGCAGCGAACCGGCGGCCGAGCTCGTCGGCGACGGGGGAGACGCGCATCAGCTCGTGCACGGCACGACGCTGGGCGTCGGTGAGGGCGCGGGTGCTCCCGGCGCGCGCGGCATCGGCCCGTGCGGCTTCGGCCCGAGCGGCGTCGGTTCGTGTGGTTTCGGACATCGGTCGGTGAGCCTATCGCGAGGGCATGTGCGGTGGGCAAGGAGCGGACACCGAGGGTAGTCGCCGTGTCGGCGACCGGTCGCGTGATTTGTCGGCTCCTCGGTCGGGCGGTGGACATGTCAGGGGGTGCCACTATGGTCTGTGCTGCGAGCGGAAGCACGGCCGAGTTGGGGTGTGGCGGATGGACCCGGCAGACGACGGGCGCTGGAGCAACGAGCCGACGGCAGTGCTGCGGCCGGTGACCGAGGGCGCTCACCGGGCGCCTGAGCCCGTGGATCCCGCGAACGCGCCAACGGTCAGTCTGCCGCTGGTCACCGCGCGACCCGAGGCCCCCCTGGTCGAGGAGTCGGAGCCACCGCAGGGTCCGGGCGACGACGAGAGCACCGGCACGGTCGTGCGCAACAGCAGCACCATGGCGATCCTGAGCCTGGTGAGCCGCGCCACCGGCTTCCTGCGGGCCGCGGCGATCTCGGCCGCCATCGGCGGTTTCGCCGTGGGCGACGACTACACGCTGGCCAACAACCTGCCCAATCAAATCTACGAGCTCCTGCTCGGCGGCGTCCTGGCCAGCGTGCTGATCCCGACGCTCGTGCGGGCGCGCAAGCAGGAGCCCGACCGGGGCGAGGCCTATGCGCAGCGCCTGCTGACCCTGGCGGTGGTCGCGCTCGGCGCGGCGACGCTGGTGGTGGTCCTGGCCGCGCCGCTGCTCACCGCGGTCTACACGGTGGGCAACGACCGGGTCACGGCGACCGACCGCGACCTGATCACGCTGCTGGCCTATCTGCTGCTGCCCGAGATCTTCTTCTACGGGCTGGCGGGCATCTTCGCCGCGATCCTCAACGTGCGGGGGCACTTCGCCGCCCCCATGTGGACACCGATCCTCAACAATTTCGTGATCATCGCCACGGCCGGCATCTTCGTGCTGCTGCCCGGCCCCAACCTGCCGACGCCCGAGTCGATCACGCTGCCGCAGGTCCTGGTGCTCGGCATCGGCACCACGCTCGGCATCGTGATCCAGTCGCTGGGCCTGTGGCCGGCGATGCGCAAGACGGGCTTCCGCTGGAAGTGGCGCTTCGACTTCGGCAAGCTCAACCTGCGCGAGCTGGCCCGCCTCGGCACCTGGATGCTGCTCTACGTCGGGGTCAACCAGATCGGCATCACGGTCGTGATGGTGCTCGCGAAGAACAACTCCCTGCGCGGCGGCGACGGCCCCGCGATCTTCAACAACGCGTTCCTGATCTTCATGATGGCCCATGGCATCGTCGCGGTCTCCGTGATCACCGCGCTGATGCCGCGCATCTCGTCCGCCGCGGCGGACGGCAGGTTCGGCGACGTCACCGACCAGCTCTCCCAGGGCACCCGGCTGGCGTCGGTGATCCTCATCCCGGCCGCCGCCATCTACCTGGTGCTGGGCCAGCCGCTCGCCGTCACGCTGTTCAACTGGGGGCAGTATGACTACGACACCGCCCTCGCGACCGGCTGGGTGGTGAGCGCGGCGGGGCTGGGCCTGCTGCCGTTCGCGCTGAGCCAGATGCAGACCAGCGTCTTCTACGCGATGCGCGACACGCGCACGCCCGCCCTGGTCAACATCGGCGGCGTGGCCGTCCGGCTGCTGCTGGACGTCGCCTTCTACTTCGTCCTGCCGATCGCGGCCGTGACGGCCTCGCTGATGGTGGGCACGGCGCTGTCGTTCGTCGCGGCCCTGGTGATGGGCTACTGGCTGCTGCGCACCCGCCTGGGCCGGCTCGGCCTGGCGAAGGTCGCCGACACCCTGGGCCGGCTCGCGGCCGCCGCGGCCGTCGGCGGTGTCCTCGCCCTCGCCGTCTCCTGGGTCATCGGCAAGGTCCTCGACCCGGGCAAGGTCACCAGTTTCGTGCAGCTCCTCGTGGGCTGCGCCGTCCTGCTGGCCGCCTACGCGGCGACCGCCCTGGCCCTCCGCGTGCCCGAGGTCCGTCAGTTCGCCGGCCTGATCAAGGGCAAGCTGGGCCGATGACCGTCCCCAGCCGATTCCCCGGGGCGGTGCCCTGCCTGCTGTGCCTCCGGACGCCACCGCGCGGAGTTGTGCGGAAGGTCGCAGCGGCGGGCGGCCCGGCGAGCCTCGCTGCCGAGTCCGTCGAGTCGCGCTCGTTCCCGCCGATGGGCGGGTCGCGAGACGGGGCGAGCCGGCGGAAGACGGGTGAAAGGTATATGACCGCTATGTCCAGGCATGGGTGATCAATTGGCATCGCCATGGGTGGTCCGGAGAAGATGACGTGTCGGAACCCTTAGACCTGACCGGTAAGGTCAACCTCGACGCCCCGCCGGAGCGCTTAGGCTTAGTGACTGCGACTCGCGTTACGACGGACGCCCCAGGTGAGCACACGAATCGGAAGGGAGGACGGGTGGCTGAGCTCGACGAAGGGCTGGAGGCCTCGGGAGGAATTCCGCAGGTCCTGACCTTCGGCACCCCATCCGTCGGTGAAATCCTTGCCGAGCGATACCAGCTCGAAGAGCACATCGGCAACGACTCATTGGGCCGTCAGCTGTATCGCGGGATCGACGTGATCCTGCGGCGGCCGGTGGCGGTCGTCCTGCGCTACCCCGGTGGGGAGAGCGCCAAGGAGATGCTGGGCGCGGCCGTTGCCGCCAGCCGGATCGTCCACCCGCACCTGGTCGGCGTCTATGACGCGATCGACGAGGGCAACCGGGCCTATGTGGTCCGGGAGTGGGTCGACGGGATCGCGCTGCGCGAGATCGTGGCGTCGGGCCCGCTGGACGCGGGGCGGTCGGTGGCGATCGCGTGGGCCGTCACGGACGCCGTGGCGTCGCTGCACGGGACGGGGATGGCGCACGGCAACGTGCACCCCGGCACGGTGCTCGTCGCGCACGACGGACGGGTCGTGCTGACCGACGCGCGGGCCGACGACCTGGCGACCCCCGAGACGGACATCCGGGCCATCGGCGCGGTGCTCTACTGCGCGCTGACGGGCTACTGGCCGCATCGCGAGGCCGGCACCTATTCGGTGCCGGACGGCGTGCGGGACAGCTCCGGCTCGCTGGCGGCGCCGCGGCAGGTGCGGGCCGGCGTGCCGACGCATCTCGACTCGCTGGTGATGGACCTGCTCAACCCTGACCTGCCGCTGCCGTCGGCGGAGTCGCTCGCCGGGGAGCTCGCCTCGTTCGGGCAGTTCGACGAGAGCGACCTGGCCGAGGGCGGCGCAGAGCGCGGCGGCGAGCAGCTCGACTTCGAGGCGTTCGACGCCGCGTCGCAGTCCACCGCGCCGCCGAAGCCCGCGGGGCGGAAGCTGGCCGTGGGCGTCGTGGGCCTGCTCGTGCTGGCGCTGGCCGGCACGCTCGCCGCGGCGAAGGTCCTCGGCGACCCGGCGACGCCCGGTGAGGCGCCACCCTCTGCGGCGGGCAGCAGCGCGCCGCAGCAGGCGAAGCCGCCGGCCGGCCAGCCGACGGTGCTGACGCTCAAGTCGTCCCAGGTCCGGATCATCGACCCGAAGGGCAACCGGTCCGAGGTCAAGGACGCCGAGAAGACGATCGACGGCAACACCGAGACGACCTGGCGCACGGAGCGATACCCGAAGGCCGACTTCGGTGGCAAGAAAGACGGCATGGGCGTCTGGCTCGACCTCGGCGAGGCGAGGCAGATCGTGTCCGTTGAGGTCAAGCTCGCCACCCCGGGGGCCAGCGGTGAGCTGCGCACCGGCACCACCGACTTCGGCAGCGGCGCCACACAGGACCAGCAGACCGTCGACCAGTACAAGGTGGTCGAGAACACGGCGAAGGCCGCGATGGACCCGACCAACCTGTACGTGGGTCCGGCGCAGCCGACGCGCTACCTGCTCGTCTGGATCACGAAGCTGCCCAAGGAAAGCAGCGGCAACGGTTATCGAGTTGCCATCGCCGAGATAACCGTTCGAGTCCAGTAGTCCCCACAAGCCGCTCGCGGTCGATAAGGTGCCAGCCGTGGAGGCGGAGCCGGGCGTGCGTCAGACGCCGGATGACACCGCGCTTCTGCATGCCCACGCCGCGGGCGATCCGTACGCGTTCGCCGAGATCGTCAGGCGGCACCGCGACCGGCTGTGGGCGGTCGCCCTGCGGACCCTGGGCGACCGTGAGGAGGCCGCTGACGCGCTCCAGGACGCGCTGCTGTCCGCGTTCCGGGCGGCCGGCAACTTCCGGGGCGACTCGGCCGTCACGACGTGGCTGCACCGCATCGTGGTCAACGCCTGCCTGGACCGGATCCGGCGCCGGCAGTCGCGGCCGACCGTGCCGCTGCCCGAGACGGACGTCACACCCGCCCCGGCGGCCGACCGCGACACGGCCATGGACGTGCAGCACGCGCTGCAGCAGCTGGCCGTCGACCAGCGCTCGGCGCTCGTGCTCGTCGACGTGCAGGGATACTCCGTGGCCGAGGCGGCCGTGATCCTGGGCGTCGCGGAGGGCACCATCAAGAGCAGGTGCGCGCGCGGGCGGGCCCGCCTCGCTGTGATGCTCGGCCACCTGCGGAACCCGGTCGGCACCGGCGGCGTCCCATCACCGAGCAGCGCTGAGACAGCGACTGGAGCCGCGGCGATCAGGAAGGAGGGCGGCTCGTGACGATGTTCTCCGACGCCGACTTCGACCTGCTCGCCGACTTCGTCGGTGGCGCGCTGGACGGCACCCCCGAGGCGGACGACGTGCGCCGCCGGGTCAGCACCGACGCGAGCTGGGCCGAGGCGTATGCGGCCCTCGTCACCGCCGAGGTGGCCGTCCGGGACGAGCTGACCGCGCTGGGCGCCGAGACGCCGGCCGTGCCGCCGGACGTCGAGCACAGGCTGAATGCCGCACTGCAGGCCGCGGTGGTCGCACCGGCCTCGGACGCGCCGGTGCTCGACCTCGCCCGGGCCCGTGAGGCGCGCCGGCATCGGCGGCAGCGGTGGGCGGTCGGGCTGGCGACGGCCGCCGCGGTGCTGATCTGCGGCGGGGTCGGCGTGAGCCTGGTCGTGAGCGAGCAGACCGTCACCAACAGCCCGGGCATGTCCGCGGCCGACGGCGGCCGGAACAACGGCGCGGCGCCGCAGGCCGGGCCCGCTTCGAGCTCGGGCGGCACCAGGGCGTCCGCCCGCTCCGACGCCGCCCTCGTGGCATCCGGCCAGGACTACGGGCCCGGCACGGTCGGCCAGCTGGCCCAGAGCGCGCCGTCCGCCGCGATGGTGCCCGACGTCGAGGGCAGCCGCAGCACCGACGTGGCCAAGTCGGCGAAGCCGCCGTCCGGCGTGCCCGAGGCGTTGCAGCGGCTCACGGACCCGGTGGCCAGGGCCGCCTGCCTCAATGCCGTGGTCGGGGAATACGGTGGTCAGGTGGCAGTGGTCGACTACGCCCGGTTCGAGGGGAAGCCGGCGCTGGTCGTCATCGTCGACGGCACGCGGGTCGGGGCCGGCAAGCGGCTGGTCATCGCGGTCGGGCCGGACTGCGGCATCGGCGGTGCGATCGCCGACGAGCTTTACCGCGGCACTGTCTGACCGTAGTGGTGATGTGGCACACGCGTCACCCCACAACGGGAATCATCGGTTCGTAGGATGACGTTTTGCTGGGCACAGGCTTAACTCGAGGAGTCGACCGTGGACGAGGTCCGCAACCTGATCATCGTGGGGTCCGGCCCCGCCGGGTATACGGCTGCCGTCTATGCGGCCCGGGCCAACCTCAAGCCGCTGGTGATCGAAGGCGTCACGTCCGGTGGCGCACTGATGACGACCACCGAGGTGGAGAACTTCCCCGGTTTTCCCGACGGCATCCTCGGCCCGGAGCTCATGGACAACATGCGCAAGCAGGCCGAGCACTTCGGGGCCGAGTTCGTCACCGACGACGCGACCCGCGTGGCCCTGGAAGGCCCCGTGAAGAGCGTGTGGGTCGGCGAGACCGAATACCAGGCCCGCGCCGTCATCCTGTCGACCGGCTCCGCCTGGCGCCCGCTCTCCGTCCCGGGGGAGCAGGAGCTGCTCGGGCGGGGTGTGTCGTCCTGTGCCACCTGTGATGGTTTCTTCTTCCGTAACGAGGACATCGTGGTCGTCGGCGGCGGTGACTCGGCGATGGAGGAGGCGACGTTCCTCACCCGGTTCGCCAAGTCGGTGACGATCGTGCACCGGCGCGAGTCGTTCCGTGCCAGCAAGATCATGGCGGAGCGCGCGCTGGCCAACGAGAAGATCCAGGTCCGGTGGAACAGTGTGGTGACCGAGGTCCTCGACCGCGGCGGCCGCGTCGGCGGCCTGCGCGTGCAGGACGTCAACACCGGCGAGGAGACCGACCTCGAGGTGGCCGGCGTGTTCGTGGCGATCGGCCACGACCCGCGCAGCGAGCTGTTCCGCGGCCAGGTCGAGCTGGACGACGCCGGCTACGTGAAGGTGGCGTCGCCGAGCACCCGCACCAACATCGAGGGCGTGTTCGCCGCCGGTGACCTGGTCGACCACACCTACCGGCAGGCGATCACCGCCTCGGGCACCGGTTGCGCGGCGGCTCTCGACGCCGAGCGCTACATCGCCACGCTGTAACTCAAACGCGGAGCACGACAGTTTCACAACAGGTAGAGGAGTGCGCATGGGAGCCATCCAGCCGGTCAGCGACAAGACCTTCGAGGCTGACGTCCTCAAATCCGATATTCCGGTTTTGGTGGACTTCTGGGCTGAGTGGTGCCAGCCGTGCCGGAAGATCGAGACGATGCTCAACGAGATCGCCGTGGGCGACCTCGCCGACAAGGTGAAGATCGTCAAGGTCGACATCGACAGCAACCCGGAGACGGCCCGCGCCTACCAGGTGCTGTCCGTTCCGACACTCACCGTGTTCAAGGACGGCGAGCCTTTCCGGTCGGTCGTCGGCGCAAGCCCGAAGAGCGCCCTGGTGCGTCTCATCGAGTCGGCGCTCGAGCCAGCCTGAGGCCAGCCACAAGCATTGATGCGCCCCGCCTTCAGGTAAGGCGGGGCGCGTTTTCGTCAAAGGCCGCGTGATGACGCGTCCCCGTGCCGTGGGCGGTACGCTGCGGTGCATTCGCTGGCTTTTTCAGGAGGACCACATGCGGGCAATCCGGCGCGGGGCGCGGGGAGCGGCGGTCGCCGAGATCCGCAGCATTCTTGTCGTGCTGGATCTGCTGGCTGACACCGCACCGCAGACCGATCCCGAGTTCGACGAGGCCACCGAACACGCGGTCCGCGCGTTCCAGCAGAGCCACGGCCTGACGGTCGACGGTGCAGTCGGCGATGAGACGTGGCGGTCCCTCGACGCGGCGCGGTGGCGGCTGGGGCAGCGGGCGCTGTTCCACACCGTCGGCGACCCGTACATCGGCGACGACGTCCGTCAGCTGCAGGAGCGCCTGCTGGAGATGGGCTTCAACCCTGGGCGCGCCGACGGGATCTACGGCAGCCGCACGGCGCACGCCGTCGCGCAGTTCCAGCGCGAGGTCGGCCTGCGGCCCGACGGCGAGTGCGGGCCGGCCACGGTCGGTGCGCTGCGCCGCCTCGGCCGCAAGGTGATCGGCGGCCGCCCGCAGCTGCTCCGCGAGGCGGAGGCCTTCCGCGCCTCCGGCCCGACCCTGCTCGGCAAGCGCATCGTCATCGACCCGGGCCACGGCGGACCCGACACCGGGCACGTAGTCCCCGACGGTCCGCTCCGGTGGGCGGAGGCGGACCTCGTATATGACCTCGCAGCCCGTCTGGAAGGCCGTCTGGCGGCCGCGGGCATGCGGGTGAACCTCACCAGGGGTCCGCAGCCCACAGCGGCTCTCAGTGACCGTGACCGGGTCCAGCTGGCCAACGAGCTCGGCGCCGACCTTCTCATCTCGATCCACCTCGACGGCTACCGCAACCCCGAGGCCGAAGGCGTCGCCACCTACCACTACGGCACCGTCTCCGGCCCGACGTCGATCGTCGGCGAGCGGCTCGCCAAGCTCGTGCAGCGCGAGATCGTCGTCCGGACCGGGCTCCGCGACTGCCAGACGCACGCGAAGACGTGGGAGCTGCTGCGCCTCAGCCGGATGCCCGCCGTCCGGGTGGACGTGGGCTACCTGACGTCGCCGACCGACCGCGAGCGGCTCATCGACCCGGCGTTCCGCGAGCGGGTCGTCGAGGCGATGATGGCCGCGGTGCAGCGCATGTACCTGCCGGTCGAGATCGACGTGCCGACGGGCTCCATCGACGTCAGCCTGCTGCGGGCGCTGACCAACAACGCCGTCTGAGGCTTCCCGCCCCTGCCAGTGCCTCCCAAGCCGCCGTTCAGGCCGGGAGGCACTGTTCGTCTTGCACGGCCCTTCCGGGCTGCATGGTCCGGGCGTCTCAGGGCTGCGCGCCCCGGCCCTTCAGGGCCGCATCCCGGTCTTCAGGGCCGGGGCCCGGTCTTCAGGGCTGCATGGTGCGGGTCGCCGGCCGCACCGGCAGCACCGGGCGGAGCAGCGACTCGGGGCTCATCGAGCCGAGCAGCTTCTCCAGCGCATACTCGACGTCCGACTTCCACGACAGCGCGGTGCGCAGCTCCAGCCGCAGCCGCGGGTAGCGGGGGTGCGGTCGCACGGTCTTGAACCCGATCGAGGTGAAGAAGTCCGCCGGCGCGAGGCAGCCCTGCTCGTTGCGACCGGCCTCGTCGACCTCGCCGAACTTCGCGTCGCCGAACGCCTCGATCGCCTTCACGCCGCGCTTCGTCAGGTCCCGCGCGACGCCCTGGACGAGCATCCGCCCCAGCCCGCCGTCGGCGAACGGCTGCACCACGTGCGCGGTCATCAGCAGCACCGCGTCGGGTGACACCGGCGAGGTCGGGAACGCCATCGACCGCGGCACGTACGCCGGGGGAGCGAACATCACGAACCCCGCCGGCATCCCGTCGACATACACCAGCTTGCCGCAGGAGCCCCACTCGAGCAGCGTCTGCGACACCCAGGCCTCTTTTTCGAGGCCTGGGTCGCCGTTGGCGCAGGCTCTGTCGGCGGCTACCGGGTCGAGTTCCCAGAAGACGCAGGCACGGCACGATCGAGGCAGATCCTCGAGGGTGTCGAGCGTCAAACTCACGAGACGTCGCGACATTGGCCCATCTCCGCGCGCTGCTTACTTACGGTCAACCGTCATGATGGTACGCACCGATCACGGGCCGCGGGAGTCATCCGGCGAGAGTTCCTCAGTCGGCGCCGCCCCCGCGGCTCATGTGCCTCAGCGGCACCGTGCGCCGCGACCAGGTCACGGGGTGTCTGGCTCCTTCTTGTCCAGCACCGGCGCCGCGTCTCCTCCTTGGGAAGACGCCCCCGCCCCTGCTGCACCCGCCCCCGTTGCCGCGCCCGGCCCCGCTGCCACGCCGGACGCGCCGGGCCCCGTTGCCGTGCCAGGCGCTTCCGGGCCTGGCACCGCTGGACCGGTAGCCGTTGCGCCGGCTGCGGGCGTTGTGGTGCTGCCGGCCGTACCGACGCCGCCACCGCCGACAGAAGGCTCGCTCGCCGCCGCCGGCTCCGGCGGGTCCACGTGAATCCCCGCGTCTCCGAGCGCCGCCTCCTCGCGGAACCGCGCCGGCGCCGTCCAGTTGATCCGCGGCGGCTCGGCGAGGGGTCGCCCGCCGAACTCCGCGAGCCAGGCGGCGACCAGCGCCAGATTCTCCCGCCACTGGTCTTCCGGGATCGGCGGCAGGATGTCGTCCCACAGCGCGAGGAACGTCCCCTGCAGCTGCAGCCGCCCATACGGTCGCGCGAGGAACCACAGGTGCAGGTGCGCGGCGCCGTCGCCCCACCGGTTCACGTGGACGCGCGCCACCCCGTCGAGCGACCGGATCGCCCGCTCCAGCCGCACCGTCATCACGCCGAGCTCGGCGGCGAGCATGTTGGGCAGATCGCCGAGGTCGAGGTGCGACCGTGACTCGAGGATCAGCACGGCCGGCAGCCCGGTCGGCCGGTCGAGGCTGCGCACCCGCCACCGGTCACTCACCCAGATGTACGCCTCGTCCGGCGCCCCGCACGCCCGGCACTCCGCCGGGTTGTCCCCATGCCGCGGCGGCTCGATCGGCACCGGGTCGAGCAGACGCTTCACCCGGAGGTCACCCTCGAACGGGAACGTGGGCCAGTAGGTAAACGAGGGCAGCTGCGATGGCGTCTCGGACACGAGCCGACCCTAGCCCAATCGCAACCCTGCTGTCCGCACCCTGTGGACAGTGCACCCCAGGGACCTTCGTCCACAGGCACCTAAGCCCTCTACCACGCGGTTTCACGTGAAACGGTGAGCCTGTGGATAACCCCTGTGGATAAAGTTCCCCCAGAACGATCCTGAGGCGGAAACCAAACGCCCCAAGATTTCGCCCCCAGCCGTTCTGATTGGCGTTTTCGGCGTTTGTACGACTAGCGCCAGCCCGACGCCCGTACCTGGCCGCTCCAACGGCGCCCTTCGCGAGTCATTCAGACACACCGCCAAGCGGTGCCACGATCAGCGCGCCCCTCGCCCACCCGACCGACCCACGACGGCCCACCGGTCGAACGTGACCGTTCCGTAGACGCGCCCGATCGCCGCGACCACATGCAGGCGGGAGAGCGACCGCGAACCGAACCCCACCGACATCAGGCAGCGGCCGCACGTTCCAGCTCGAAGCCTCGCCCCGATGCCGCGACCGCCGCGACATCTCAAACCGCCTCGGTCTTCCGGCCGGACTTCGCCCGGATACACCGCGGTCCGGGCCGCTGCTCGTTCTGCAGCTGCCCGGACCGCCGGCCGGATCGTTCACCGCGAACATCGCCGCGGCCGAGAATCTCAGTGCTACTGCTCCCGCTGCTGGCCTCGCTGGTCGACACCGATGATGCCGACGATGCGCTCCAGGTCGTCCACGGTCGCAAACTCGATCGTGATCCGTCCCTTGCGCTGGCCGATGTCGACCTTCACCCGCGTGTCGAACCGGTCCGACAGCCGGTCGGCGAGGTCCGACAACGCCGGCGCGTGTGGCTTGGCCCGCCGCTGCGGCGCCGCCTTCTTCGCCGTGGCTCCCTCCGACACCGCGAGCGAGACCATCTCCTCGGTCGCCCGGACCGACAGACCCTCCGCGACGATCCGGTGCGCGAGCGTCTCCTGCTCCTCGGAGTTGTCGAGTCCGAGGAGCGCGCGGGCGTGCCCGGCGGACAGCACGCCGGCGGCCACGCGACGCTGTACCTGAGCGGGCAGGTTCAGGAGGCGGATCGTGTTCGAGATCTGAGGACGGCTCCGGCCGATGCGCCGCGCCAGTTCCTCGTGGGTCGCGCCGAACTCCTCGAGGAGTTGCTGATACGCGGCCGCCTCTTCCAGCGGGTTGAGGTTGGCGCGGTGGATGTTCTCGAGGAGCGCGTCGCGGAGCATCGCGTCGTCGCGGGTCTCGCGGACGATCGCCGGGATCGCTTCCTTGCCGAGCGCCTGGGCCGCGCGCCAGCGACGCTCGCCCATCACGAGTTCGTACTTCTTCTGCGCGCCCGACTCGTCGTCCGACTCGATCGGCTCGGTGAGCTCGCGGACGACGATCGGCTGCAGGAAGCCGACCTCCTGGATCGAGGTCTTCAGCTCCTCGATCGCATCGTCGTCGAAGACCTGCCGGGGCTGCTTCGGGTTCGGCACGATCGACGTCACCGAGATCTCGGCGAACCGCGCGCCCGGCACCGGAGCGAGCTGCTCCACCGAGGAGTCGGCGGCGGTCACACCGTTGGTCGGAGCGTCGGTCTCGGCCGGGGGAGTCGCCAGCGCGGTGGCGGTGCCGCCCGTCGCGCTCTCGGCTGCCGGCGCGGCGGTGGGGATGAGGGCGCCGAGCCCCCGTCCGAGACCTCCACGTCGGTTCGACTTCATGCCACTCCTCCAACCTGCGCATCGTGCGCACCGCGCAGCGCGATTTCCTGCGCCGCCTCGAAGTAGCTCACCGCACCGCGGGAGCCCGGATCGTACGTCATCACGGACTGGCTGTAGCTCGGCGCCTCGGACACGCGAACGTTGCGGGGGATGACCGCGTTCAGACACTTCTCGCCGAAGTGGTTCCGGACGTCCTGCTCGACGAGGTCCGCGAGGCGGGTCCGCCGGTCGTACATCGTCAACAGCACCGTCGAGATGTCGAGCTTCGGGTTCAGGTGCGACCGCACAAGCTCGATGTTGTTCGTGAGGGCCTGCACGCCTTCCAGGGCGTAGTACTCGCACTGGATCGGGATCAGGACCTCTTCGGCCGCGACGAGCGCGTTGACCGTCAGCAGGCCGAGCGACGGAGGGCAGTCGATGAAGATGTAGTCGTAGTTGCTCCCGCCGGCCTCGATCGCCCGCTTGAGGCGCGACTCGCGGGCGACGACCGAGACCAGCTCGATCTCGGCGCCGGCGAGGTCGATCGTCGCGGGCACGGCCCACAGGTTCGGGATGCCCTCGACCTGCTGGGTCACCGCGTCGAGCGGCGCGCCGTCGATCAGGCAGTCGTAGACGTCCGGCACACCGGAGTGGTGGGGGACGTTCAGACCGGTGGAGGCGTTGCCCTGCGGGTCGAGGTCGATCACCAGGACGCGGTTGCCGTGCAGCGCCAGGGCGACGGCGATGTTGACCGCCGTGGTGGTCTTTCCCACGCCGCCCTTCTGGTTCGCCACACACATCGTGCGCCGCCGTGGCGGACGGGGCATCGTGATCTCCCCGCTCGGGTTGAGGATCTCCACGGCGCGCTTTGCCTCCTGAGCCAGCGGGGGGTCTTCGGTTTCACGTGAAACATACGCGTCTGTCATGGCGCCCTCGGTATCCGCGGTGACGACGGACGGGTGTGGCCGGGGGGACGGACTGCTCCGTCGCTCGGACCTCATATCTGCTCTCGTCTCGGCTTTCGCTTCGTCTGCAGCGGATTGTGAATCGGCTCTGGGCACGACCGGTTTTCCGCCCCGGCCGTAAACAGTACCGGTAGATGCGCGATCGACTGGGCCACTGCCGCGAAAGTCCACCGTGGTGCCGCGTGTCGTTTCGGCTGGGTTGTCGACCCGTGGCTGGGGCACTGGCCGCGCCGGCGGGCGAACCCCCCAACCCTCGATTTCCTGCCCGTCGGATCCCTGCGCACTCGCCGCTTGGGCGACCGGCGCCGGACTGTCCGGCTGATAGGTCCCGTGCCCGTGGTCGGGACCGGGAACGCCGGGCTCGCTGACTGCACCGAATCCAGAGTGCGCGACGTTCCCGGCGGGCGAGCCGTAGAGGCTTCCGGCGCCGGCGGCCGGTCGCGGACCTATCGGTGTTTCACGTGAAACATGAGAGCTGCCATCGCCGTAGTCCGGACCATCACCGCTGTCGCGCACCATGTCAGTCCCGTCCCGCTCGGAAAGATGTGCACTGCCGGCCGTCAGCGACGCTGTGCCCACCTCCGGCGCACCGCCCGACGCGAGGTCTCGAGTGACTGCGGTGACCGGCGCCGGGAACGCAAAAACGGCGCGCGGCCAGCCTACGGCGCACAGGCGACCAGAGCCATGGCCGATCGGCGCGTCGTTGGTCTTCTCACTCGCATTCGGCCGTAAGAAGACCAGAAAGCCGTCGACTCGGCGTAGGAGACCGCCGAGTCGCTTGGTCGGTGCGGCCGGCCAGCCGCTATTGCAGTTCCTGATGTCCATCGTCGAACCCCCGCGTTCCCCCGTGTCCGGAGGACGCTCTCGGCCCGCCCCCCGGTTTACCGCCCGCGCTTGCCCTTCCGGCGCTGCGCGACTTCCCGCTCCCGCACGACCTCGACGACGGTCGTCGGCTCGGCGAGGACGGCGTCCCCGCACAGCCGTACCGACGGCGTGCCCGCTCCAAGCCGGCTCAGGACTTCTGCGTGCTCGGCGATCTCCGCCGCGGCAGAGGATCCCTTGAGCGCGAGCAGTCGCCCACCGATGGCGGTGAGGGGAAGACACCATCCGGCAAGCCGGTCCAGCGGTGCGACTGCTCTGGCGGTGACGACATCGGCGAGGGGAAGCTTCCCGACGCACTCCTCGGCCCGCGCCCGGACCACGGTGGTCCGCTCGAGGCCGAGCGCCGTCACCGCTTCGGTCAGGAACGCGGTGCGTCGTGCGAGCGGCTCGACCAACGTGACGAACAGGTCGGGACGAGCCACTGCCAGCACCATACCGGGCAGTCCGGCGCCGGAGCCGACGTCGACGACCGTGGCGTCCGATTGGATGAGTTCGCCGAGGACGGCGCAGTTGAGCATGTGGCGTTCCCAGATGCGCGGCGCCTCGCGGGGGCCGATCAGCCCTCGCACCACCCCGTCGGTGACGAGCAACTGAGCGAACCGCTCAGCCAACGGGAGCCGATCGCCGAACACCTTCTCGGCGGCCGGCAACACCTCGTTCGGAACAGCACCATCCATGCGGTCAAGCAAATCACGCCGCCCCCGCGCGACCGGCCACTGGGGACAGATCGGCGCACGGGGGCGGCGGGAAGAGGGCCGCCGAAGACGCGGCCCCCGATGTTTCACGTGAAACGTCGCTCCGCGGCGGTCACGGCGTTGCGGAAGAGCATCGCAACGGTGGTGGGACCGACCCCGCCGACGCGCGGCGTGATGGCGCCCGCGACCTCCGCGCACGACTCATCCACGTCGGGCAGGAGCCGCCGGCCGGAGTACCGGACCCCGCCGCCGATGACGGTCGCGCCGGGCTTCACGTGCTCGGGCTGGATGATGCCGGGCACGCCGGCGGCGGCGATGAGGATGTCGGCCCGCTGCGTGTACCGCGGCCAGTCCGCGACACCCGTGTGCACGACCGTCACGGCGGCGTTGGCGGTCGGCCGCTTCTGCGACAGGAGCATCGCCAGCGGACGCCCCAGCGTCGCCCCGCGCCCGAGGATGACGACCTCCCTGCCGCTGACCGGAATCTCGTAGTGCGCGAGGAGCGCCTCGATCCCGGCGGGCGTGCAGGGGAGCGGCCCGGGCATACCCGCGGCAAGACGCCCGAGGTTCAACGGGTGCATGCCGTCGACATCCATGTCCGGATCGACCCGCTGCAACGCGACGTCGTAGTCAAGGTGCTGCGGCGTCGGGTACTGAATGAGCAACCCATGTACGTCGGGGTCGGCGTTGAACCGGTCGATGACCGCGTGCAGCGCCTCCTGCGTCGTGTCTGCCGGCAGGTGCTCATGCGGCGACTCGAACCCGAGCTCCGCCGCCTGCCGCTGCTTGATGCGGATGTACCCCGCGCTCGCGTCGTCATCGCCGACAAGGATGGTCGCCAGCGAGGGCACAACCCCCCGCGCGCGCAACGCCGCCACCCGCGTCGCAACATCAGCCAGGATCTTCTCGGCGACGGGAGCACCGGGCAGAAGAACAGCTGTGGTCGTGGACATACGACTCCTCGACGTGAGGACCCAGGCGGTCGACCCTCACAACTCGAGCTCCCCGATGGTCCGTCCCATCCCGGTGCCGCCAGTCGCGTCTGCCCCCCATTGTCCCCGATCCCATCCCCTCCCGCCCACGCGGGGACGAACCCCGCCGAAGGAACCTGCCACAGGGCCAAGGCCGCAGTTGTGGCCTCTCGGACCGGCACCAGCGCAAGTCGCGAGACCGGGCGGACGGAACCACGTCGCCCCCCACCGCGTGCGGCCGACGCTGCGGCGCCGCCCGCATCGCAGCCGGGAACCATGCCGCGCAGACCCGCCGCGGCCCGCCGACACCCGCACCCCGGCATCCAACAGCGTGGTGATCGAAGGAGTGTTCTGGTCGCGATGACGACCAGAACACTCCTTCGATCAAGCCAGCACAGGGTCAAGACCCACGACCCGGACACGAAGAAGCGGCGCGCCGCACGAACGAGAAGCGCGGCGCGTGGATGACGTTCGAATGCGACGCCGAGGGCAAGCGGCACAGGCGGCCGACTCACGCACCCGGGCCCGCGGCATGAGGATGCGGCGCGACACCCGGCATGCGGATACGGCACAGCCCGACACCACGGCGCGGAATGAGGCCCAGCACAACCACGCGCAACGAGTGCGTGAAGCGGGGCAGGCGTCGCATGAGGCGCGGCCAGCAGACAAGCGGGCGCCCCGGGCAACAAAGAACCGAGGCCGCCGAGACAGGCGGCGAGCAGGTTTGCGGCATGAGGGTGCGGGACCGTCCCCTCAAACACAGAGCGCGGCGTCGGCAGCGCGGGACGCGACACGGGGAAGGCGACAACCCGGACGCGGAGGCGGTGACCGACCACAGCGCAGTCGGGGCGGCGCTCGATTCGGCCGCAACCTAAGCCGGGGCGCGCGGCAGGGGCGGGAACACAAACGCAAGGGACGGGACGTTCCCCAGTGGACGGGGCGCAGTCAGGGGGCACGCGCCCACGGGCACAAGCCACGGGCGCAGGGCGAGCAGCACAGGGCGAGCAGCGACCGACTAGTGCCTGAAGAAGGGAGGCCAGACACCCGCAACCCGAACGCGCAGCCGGGGCACGAGCGTCAGCAACGGCCCACGGTGCCACTGGCCACGAGGCATGAGGCATGAGGCGGGGCAGGTGCACGGTGGCATGGGGCGAACAGCGACCGACTGACGCATGAAGACACAAGGGGTAGACACGCAGCGCCACCGAACGCGTGGCGCGGGGAGACGGAGCCACCAGGCGCGAGACATGGAGACGGGATCGCGGGGCACCGATCGCGGGCGAGGAACAACCGACTAGTGCGTGAGGAGCGGAGCGCCAGACACGCGCAACCCGAACGCGCAGCGCTGGGTGCAACCGACGCCAGCGGCGGGCGGCCGGAACCGGCCACAGTGCAATCTGCGCGGGGCTCGACTCGGCCGCAGGCTTAAGCCGGGGCGGGCGGCACGGGCAGGAGCACAGACGCACGGACGGGAGGCTCACGACGAGACGGGATAGAGGCAGTGGGACGCGGCAACCGGGCACAAGCCGTGGAGACGGGGCGTGGTGCCACCGGGCACGGGGCGCCGGCGGTAGCGGCGGGCACGGGCCACCGGGCACCCGACACAAGGCGCAAGGCGCAAGGCATGAACACCAGGACGCCGGGACGCGGGAATGACAGGAAGCGAGGGCACGGGGCGAGCAGCGACCAACTGGTGCGTGGAAGGGCGAGGCCCGTCTGCACCCCGCGACGTGCGGGGGTTGGACGCGAGGGGACGAGTACAGAGGCGGAACGTGCGGGGGCGTGGGCAGCCAGAGCGGAGACGCGCCGGGACAAGGACGCACCGCGTGGAGAGGTAGGCAGGTGGGTGGGCGAGGGCGAGCACAAAAATCGGAAAGCGGGGCGCCCCGTGATGGGGCGCCCCGCTTCGCGGTGGAGCTTGGGTCAGGCGACCGGGCGGACCACGATCCGGCGGGCCGGCTCGACGCCCTCGGACTCGCTCTCCACGCCGGGGAGGGCGTTGATGACGTCGTGGACGCACTTGCGCTCGAAGGCGCTCATCGGCTCCAGGCGGACGGCCTCGCCGTACTCCTTCACCTTCTCGGCGGCGTTCTTGGCGATCGCGCCGAGCTCCTTGCGGCGCAGGGCCCGGTAGCCGCCGACGTCGAGGAGGAGACGGCTGGGGGAGCCCGTCTGCCGGAAGACCGCGAGGCGGCTCAGCTCCTGCAGTGCCTCGAGGGTGGCGCCGCGCTGGCCGACGAGCGCCTGGAGGCGGCGGCCGGAGCCGTCGCCGCCCTCGACGACCTCGACGACGGGGCGGCCGCTGACGACGAGCTCGTCGATGTCGCCGTCGTAGTCGAGGATGTCAAGGAGGCCCTCGACGTAGTCGGCCGCGATCTCGCTCTCCCGGAACAGGTCGGCCGCGGCACGGCCGTTGCTGCCGCCGGGCGCCTTCGCCGATTCGCCGTCGCTGGAGTCGGCGTCCTCGTCGGCCTCGTCCGCGTCCTCGATCTCGTCGAGGTTGGCGTCCTGATCCGCAGCGTCGTCCTCGGTGCCGCGCGCGTCGAGATCACTGGTGGTGTCGGTCACGAAACTCATCTCCGCATGTTTGGGGCGCCGAGGCGCCGTCACAGGTCGTCGGTGAGGGGTGGTGGTGCACAGGGAGCGCCGCTCGCCGGCCCGGGGGAGGGGTGGGCCGGCGGGGTCGCATCAACCCGACTGCCGCTTCGCGGCGCCACCCTTCTTCGGGTTGATCGGCTTGGCGCCGGGCTTCGGGGCGAGGGCCTTGCCGTTGGCCTGGGCCTGCTTGGCGGCGGCCGCCGCGGCCTGCTGCGCCGCTGCCTCGTCCTTGGCCTTGCTGAGCATCGAGCGGAGGCCGCCGGCCGGCTTCGCCGCGGGGGCGCCGCCCTTGGTCAGCGAGGGGCCGCCCTTGCTCTTGTACGGGGTCGTGTTGGCGGTCGCGCTCGCCGGCGGCGGGTACTTGTGCAGGACCCAGTACTGCTGGCCGAGGGTGATCGCGTTGTTGGTGACCCAGTAGATGATGACGCCGATGGGGAAGTACCAGCCGGAGGTGAGGGTGAAGAACGGGATGCCGTAGAGCATGAACTTCTGGATCATGCGCTGCTGCGGGTCGCTGTTCCACCCGGTCTTCATAATCATCTGACGCTGGGTCAGGTAGGTCGTGGTGATCATCAGCGCGACGAGGATCGCGGCCACGATCTTCACGGTGGTCGAGTTGGCCTCGATCTTCGCGAGGTCGGAGGCGCTGCTGCTGAACTTGGCGACGATCGGGGCGTCGAAGAGCCGGGCGTCGACGGCGCCCATGAACTCGGGGATGCTCCAGCCGTACAGCTCCATCTGGTGGTTGGAGGTGCCGGGCTTCAGGTGGCGGAGCACGTGGAGGAGGCCGATGAAGACCGGGATCTGCAGGAACATCGGAAGGCAGCCCATGAGCGGGTTGACCTTCTCCTCCTGGTAGAGCTTCATGACCTCCTTCTGGAGGGTCTCCCGGTCGCCCTTGTGCTTCTCCTGCAGCTCCTTCATCTTCGGCTGGATCGCCTGCATCGCACGCTGCGACTTGATCTGCTTCACGAAGATCGGGAACAGCACGACCCGGACCGTGATCACCAGGAACACGATCGCGAGAACCCATTGCCAGTTGGTGCCGAGCGTGCGGTGGTCGGGCATGACCTTGTCCCACACGGTGTGCCAGAACAGCATCACCTGCGAGATCAGCCAGTAGATCCCGCCCATCAGCTTGCTAATCACGACACTGCTCCAGTCACGTCGACTCGGGCTCGGGCGAGGCTCCCCGGCGCGGAGGCACCGGATCGAACCCACCGGGGTGGAATGGGTGGCAGCGCAGCAGCCGCCAGATCGCGAGACCGATTCCCCGGATCGCGCCGTGAGTGCCGACCGCCTCCAGGGCATAAGCGCTGCACGACGGGTAGAACCGACAACGCGCCGGCAACGCCGGGCTTATCCAACGACGGTACGCGACGATGGGAGCGGCAACGACCCGGGCTCCGACGTTCATCGACGTCCCTCCCGGCTTCTGGGGCGGCGCGCGGCCGCCAGGGCCGACTCGAGGTCGCGGCCCAGGTCTTCGTAGCTTGCTGTCGCCGAGGGGGGTAGCGCCCTGACGACGATCATGGCGGCCGGGGGGAGGTCGGCCAGGTGCGGCCGGACCAGGTGCCGGAGCCGGCGCTTCACCAGATTGCGGACGACGGCGTTGCCGACCGCCTTGGACACCACGAAACCGGCCCGCGCCGGCTGGACCGCGTCGTCCGACGCCTCGCCCGTGCCGCCGGAGCCATCAAGGACAGCGTCAGACACGACGAAGCCGGCGCGCGCAGACGGTTGATCTGCTGGCGCCGGCTCGACAGTCGACTGCAGGAAATGCACCACGAGGGCTCCGCGACCGGCGCGGCGACCGTTGCGAATGGTGGCGGCGAAGTCTTCCCGCCGCCGCAGACGCTGAGCGGCCGCCAGCACGCTGCCTCCCGGAGGGCCCGCGTCGGTCAGGCCGACAGGCGGTCGCGCCCCTTGGCGCGGCGCGCCGACAGGATCGCGCGGCCGGCCCGGGTGCGCATGCGCAGCCGGAAACCGTGGGTCTTCGCGCGCCGGCGGTTGTTCGGCTGGAAGGTGCGCTTGCTCACGTCGGGCTCCGTCTTCGTAGCGGCGTAGGGCTGGTCACTGGAGTTTATCAGGGAAAGCTTCCCCAGCCGAACCAGGGTACGCGCGGCCCTACAGACCGTCAACGATGCCGCAGATCCGCCCGAAATCCACAGGTTACTTGTGGACAACGGTTGAGTGGTTGTGGACAACGCTGTTAACGTGCCCGGTTGCCGGTAGACACCGCGACGACCGGCGACGGGGCACAAAGGACTTTCCGCCACTAATCGGATGCGCCACAGGGGGCATGGCACCGCATCCGACCTGCAGAACCTCCGCCACGGGGCCACGACAGCCGCCAACTCGGCACGGGGCGAGGGGGAATCAGGACGATCCGTCCACGGCACATGACTCGTTGATACACAGGTTGTGGAAAACCTGTGGACAATGGGACCCGGGACGGGCGGAACTTCCGGCGCACGGTCCACTCGCGGTGGGGGGCGACGATGGGGGTGCGCGAACGGTGACTGACACCGACCTCGCAGCTGTATGGCATGCGGCGACGGACGAGCTCGCGGACGAGATCGTCTCGGCGCAGCAGCGTGCCTATCTGCGGCTGACGAGGCTACGGGCCATCGTCGAGGACACCGCGCTGCTCTCCGTGCCTGACGCGTTCACCCGCGACGTCATCGAGTCGCGCCTCCGGCCGGTCATCACCGAGGCGCTGTCGCGGCTGCTCGGCCGGGCCATCCAGGTCGCCGTCACGGTCCGCCCTCCGGAGGACGCGCCGCCGCTGCCGGCCCCGTCCGCCTCGCACTGGTCCAACGGCACCGCCGGCCAGCTGGCGGACACGGCTTCGGCACCGCACTATCCACAGCCGCAGTACCAGCCACCGCCGCAGCCGTCCTACGAGCAGGACCGGCTGATCCAGGACCGCATGCTCCCGGACCGGCCGAACCAGGACCGGCCGAGTTATGAGCAGGACCGCCCGGGGTATGAGCACGACCGGCCGGGCTACGAGCAGGACCGGCGGGCACACGAGCCACAGGACCAGCGGCCCCAGAGCGACCGCCTGTTCGATCTCCCGTCCGACACCCCCTCCAAGGGCACGACTGGTTGGTCGCCAGCGGAACGCACCGAACACTCCGGCACCGCCTTCGAGGCCGCCCGCGACGAACGCCTGCGCCGTTCGCCGCTGCAGGACGAGGAGCCCCTGCCGCCCCGCCCGCCGTCCAACCCCGGCACCGGCCGCGAGGACCGTCGCAGCGCACAGACCCCCGCGGGCGACTCCGCCGGCAACCGGCTCAACCCGAAGTACACGTTCGAGACGTTCGTCATCGGATCCTCGAACCGCTTCGCCCACGCCGCGTCCGTCGCGGTCGCCGAGTCGCCGGCCAAGGCGTACAACCCGCTGTTCATCTACGGCGGCTCCGGGCTCGGCAAGACGCACCTGCTCCACGCGATCGGCCAGTACGCCACGATGCTCGGCAACGCCCGCTTCGTGCGCTACGTGTCGACGGAGGAGTTCACCAACGACTTCATCAACTCGCTGCGCGACGACAAGACGCAGGCGTTCCAGCGGCGGTACCGCGACGTCGACATCCTCCTGATCGACGACATCCAGTTCCTGGAGACGCGCGAGCGGACCCAGGAGGAGTTCTTCCACACCTTCAACACCCTCCACAACGCCAACAAGCAGATCGTGATCAGCTCCGACCGCTCACCGCGGCAGCTGGCGACGCTCGAGGACCGGCTGCGGACGCGGTTCGAGTGGGGCCTGCTCGCCGACATCCAGCCGCCGGACCTGGAGACCCGGATCGCGATCCTGCAGAAGAAGGCGGCGCAGGAGCGGCTGTTCGCGCCGCCGGACGTGCTGGAGTTCATCGCGTCGCGGGTCGCGTCGTCGATCCGCGAGCTGGAGGGCGCGCTGATCCGCGTCACCGCGTTCGCCAACCTGACCCGCGCGCCCGTCGAGCTCGGCCTCGCCGAGGAGGTGCTGCGCGACTTCATCCCCGACGGCTCCGGGCCCGAGATCACGGCGGACCAGATCATGGCGTCGACCGCGGACTACTTCGGCGTCAGCCTGGAGGACCTGCGTGGGCACAGCCGGTCGCGCGTGCTCGTCAACGCGCGCCAGGTCGCCATGTACCTGTGCCGCGAGCTGACCGATCTCTCCCTGCCACGGATCGGCCAGGCGTTCGGCGGCCGCGACCACACCACCGTCATGCACGCCGACCGCAAGATCCGCCAGCAGATGGCCGAGCGGCGCTCGCTCTACAACCAGATCGCCGAGCTGACCAACCGCATCAAGCAGACGACGTAGGGGCCGGACGTCCCGCAGGGGCCGGATGGGCGCGTGACGGCGCCGGTCCGGCCCTTCTGTTTGCGGTCGCGGCAGGTGTACGACTGCCGCCCGCCGCCCTGTCCGCGACCCGATCGGCGGGGCGGACGGGGCTGTGCACAACCGCCGACCTGAGCGGTACTCACGAACAGCCTGTGGACAACATTGTGAGTTCCCTCGCGGTACCGAGTCGATTTGCGAAGAATGCACTGTCCACCGACGTTGCGCACAGCCTGTGGACAACGCGCGTTATCCACTGTTTCCACAGGCCTCCGACCTGGGATCCAGGCGCTTATGGCAATAAGTTGTCCACACCTTCGTCCCCAGGTTTCCCACAGCTTGTGGGCATATACCCCCGAGGGGTTTGCCGGAGTTATCCACACATTTTGTCCACAGAACCTGTGGATAACTTCGTCTGTGCCAACTCTTCGCCACGCTGCGTGTTTGAGTGCTCACAAGTGACCGGACGGCTACGGATTGTTCACAAGTCTCGTCCACAGTCTGTGGATAACTCCTGGGGAGAGCGTGTGGAAGACGTGTGGACACATCCGGAGAGTGATCGGATCATCGACTGAACGTGAACACCGTTCGGGACGGGTTATCCCCAGATGGTGGAGGAACCCTGTGGATTCCCGGTGGATAGCCGGTGGACAACGCCTGTGGATGACGGCTTATCCACAATCCACAACTTTGTACACAGAGGGTTATGCACAGCTCATACCCAGAGACATAACCCCGCTGAGCTGCTAAAACAGGGGTTGTCCACAGAATCCACACCACCTATGACTACGAAGTAAATCTCTTTAAAAGAGAGAAAAAAGCAATCATCAGCAAGTGGATAAGTCTCGGGCTGGAATTTTGGTGGGGTCGGTGCACGGCACCGCCGGGGAAGCCCTAAGGTTCGATGCAGCACCACGCTTGAGACGAGACGACGCGGGAGGACCGCGATGAAGTTCCGAGTCGAGCGCGACGCGCTCGCCGATGCCGTCGCCTGGACAGCCAAGAGCCTGCCCAGCCGCCCTTCTGTGCCGGTGCTTGCCGGTGTTCTGCTCAGAGTCGGTGACGGGCGCCTGCAGGTGTCCGGCTTCGACTACGAGGTGTCCAGCCAGGTGACCGTCGAGGTCCAGGCCGACGCCGACGGCGCGACGCTCGTCTCCGGGCGCCTGCTCGCCGAGATCACCAAGTCGCTGCCCGCCAAGCCCGTCGACGTCGCCGCCGTCGGGTCGCACGTCGAGATCACCTGCGGCAGTGCCCGGTTCACGCTGCCGACGATGCCCGTCGAGGACTATCCGACGCTTCCGGAGATGCCCGAGCTGGCCGGCACCGTCGACGCGGCCACCTTCGCCGGTGCCGTCTCGCAGGTGGCGATCGCCGCCGGCCGCGACGACACGCTGCCGATGCTCACCGGCGTGCGGGTCGAGCTCGAGGGGACCAAGCTGACGCTGCTCGCCACCGACCGCTACCGCCTCGCCGTGCGCGAGCTGGAGTGGCGGCCCGACGAGCCCGACGTCAGCCTCGCCGCCCTCGTGCCGGCGCGCACCCTCGACGACACCGCGAAGACGCTCGGGCCGACCGGTGGCGCGGTCTCCGTCGCGCTGTCGCGGGGCAAGATCGGCGAGGGCATGATCGGCTTCGCCGGCGGCACCCGGCGCACCACGTCCCGGCTGCTCGACGGCGACTTCCCGAAGGTGCGGGCGCTGCTGCCCGACACGCACAACGCCCAGGCCCGCATCCGGGTCTCCGCGCTCAACGAGGTGGTCCGGCGCGTCGGCCTGGTCGCCGAGCGGTCCACCCCGGTGCGGCTGTCCTTCAGCCCAGACGGTCTCGTGGTCGAGGCCAGCGGCAGCGAGGACGCGCGGGCCAGCGAGGCGATGGACTGCACCTACGAGGGCGAGCCGATGACCATCGCCTTCAACCACCAATACCTGCTCGACGGCCTCAAGGCGCTCGACGCCCCGATCGCCGTGCTGTCGTTCACTGACCCGAAGAAGCCTGCGGTCATGTCCCCGGCCAAGGATGATGGAGAAATCATCCCCGGATACTGGTACTTGATCATGCCGGTTCGCATCGGCAGCTGAGTTTCGGAGGCACCAGACATGCAGCTCGGTCTCATCGGCTTGGGCAGGATGGGCTTCAACATGCGCGAGCGGCTGCGCGCCGCCGGGCATGAGGTCATCGGTTACGACCACCACCCAGACGTCACCGACGTGTCGTCGCTCAGCGAACTGGTCGACAAGCTCGCCGCGCCCCGCGTCGTGTGGATCATGGTCCCGGTGCAGTACACGGAGCCGACCATCGACGAGCTCGCCGGTCTGCTGTCCCCCGGTGACATCGTCATCGACGGCGGCAACTCGCGCTTCAGCAACGACCGCCCCCGGGCGGAGCGGCTCGCCACCAAGAGCCTCGGCTACCTCGACGTCGGTGTCTCCGGCGGCGTCTGGGGCCGGACCAATGGCTATGCGCTGATGGTCGGCGGCGACAAGAAGCACGTCGAGCACTGCATGCCGATCTTCGAAGGCCTCAAGCCCGAGGGCGAGTTCGGCTTCGCGCACGCGGGCGGCGTCGGCGCCGGCCACTACGCGAAGATGGTCCACAACGGCATCGAGTACGGCATGATGCACGCCTATGCCGAAGGCTACGAGCTGCTCGAAGCCTCCGAATACGTCGAGAACATCCCCGAGGTGTTCAAGTCGTGGCGGGCCGGCTCGGTCGTGCAGTCATGGCTGCTGGACCTGATGGACCGGGCCCTCGACGAGGACCCCAACCTCGACGGCCTGCGGGGCTATGCCGACGACACCGGCGAGGGCCGCTGGACGGTCGAGGAGGCCATCCGGCTGGCCGTGCCGATGAACGTGATCGCGGCGTCGCTGTTCGCCCGGTTCGCCTCGCGGCAGGACGACTCGCCGGCCATGAAGGCGGTCGCCGCGCTGCGCAACCAGTTCGGCGGTCACGCGGTCAAGAAGGGCTGAGTTTGTACGTCCGCGGTCTCGAGCTCGTCGACTTCCGCAGTTACGAGCGGGTCGTCGTCGAGTTCGAGCCCGGGGCGTGCGTGCTCGTCGGGCCCAACGGTGTGGGCAAGACCAACCTGGTCGAGGCCCTCGCGTATGTGGCCAGCCTCGAGTCCCACCGGGTCGCGACCGACGCGCCGCTGGTGCGCTTCGGCACGAGCCGTGCGGTGGTCCGCTGCGCCATCGTCCACGAGGAGCGCGAGCTGCTCGTCGAGCTGTCGATCGAGCCCGGCAAGGCCAACAAGGCGCGACTGGGCCGGTCGCCGGTGGCCCGCACCCGCGACATCCTCGGCGCGCTGAAGCTGGTCCTGTTCGCGCCGGAGGATCTGTCGCTGATCCGCGGTGACCCGGGCGAGCGCCGCCGGATGCTGGACGAGCTGCTGGTCACCCGGCAGCCCCGGTTCGCCGGCGTGCGCTCCGACTACGACCGGGTGCTCAAGCAGCGCAACGCCCTGCTGCGCAGCGCCTACCTGGCCCGCAAGACCGGCGGCAGCCGCGGCGGCGACCTGTCGACCCTCGACGTGTGGGACAGCCACCTGGCCCAGCACGGCGCCCAGCTGGTCCGGGCGCGGCTCGACCTCGTCGCCGCGCTCGCGCCGCACGTCGCCAAGGCGTACGCGGCGGTCAGCGCCAGCCGGTCCGACGCCCGCATCGCCTACAGCCCGTCGTTCCCGCTGCCGGTACAGGGGGAGACGGCACAGGCAGAGATCGAGCAGGCGCTGCTGGTGGCGCTCGGGGAGGCCCGCAAACAGGAGGTCGAGCGGGGCGTGACGCTGGTCGGGCCGCACCGCGACGAGCTGACGCTGACGCTCGGCGACCTGCCGGCGAAGGGGTACGCCAGCCACGGGGAGTCCTGGTCCTACGCCCTCGCGCTGCGGCTGGCGGCCTACGATCTGCTGCGGGACGACGCGGTGGAGCCGGTGCTGGTGCTCGACGACGTGTTCGCCGAGCTCGACGTGGGCCGCCGCGAGCGGCTCGCGGAGCTCGTCAGCGGCGCGAGCCAGGTCATCGTCACGTGTGCCGTCGACGACGACGTCCCCCGCGCGCTCCGAGGGGCGCACTATGAGGTGGGCGGAGGCGAGGTGCGACGTGGCTGACACCGGTGGCGGCGACAAGAGCGGGCCGGAGCTGGCCAGGGCGGCGGTCGAGGCCGCCCTCGCCAAGCGGAGGGCGCAGCCGCGGCGCAAGGCCGTGCCCGAGGGCGGCGGCGACTCGCGGCGGCGGCGCGGGTACACCGGACCGGGGCCCGACCCTCGGGACCCGCAGTTGTTCGGCGCGCTGCTGGGGCGGGTCGTGAAGGCGCGGGGGTGGCAGCGGCCGGCGGCCGAGGCGACCGTGTTCGGCGAGTGGGAGCGGGTCGTCGGCGCCGACGTGGCGGCCCACTGCCGGCCGATCAAGCTGGAGGACGGGGAGCTGACCGTCGAGGCGGAGTCCACGGCGTGGGCGACGCAGCTGCGGATGCTCTCCAGCCGGCTCATCGCGCGCATCGCTGGTGAGGTCGGTCACAACGTCGTGAAGAAGCTGCACATCCACGGCCCGTCGACGCCCTCGTGGAGCCGCGGGCCGATGCGGGTCCGCGGGCGTGGCCCGCGCGACACCTACGGCTGATCGACCCGCCACGAAACCAGGCCCTTCAGTCCGCCGGGTAACGGGTGTCGGGCCCGCTGCGTCGTACAAATGCCGCAAACGCCAAATCTAGAAGTCGGCGTATACGGCGAACCCGCGGTTGGCGCAGCGCCGGTAGAACTTCGCGAGCACGTCCAGTTCGGCGATCGTGTAGCTCCACTGCGGAGCGTCGCCGGTGTCGTCACGCAGCGCGTCGAGGCGGCTCTGCAGCCAGCGCAGCTGCTGCTCGGCGAGGCGGGAGCCCTCGAGGGCCCGGCGCAGCACCGTGCTCACCGTCTCGAACGTGATCTCGTCGCCGAACTCCTGATGCCCGTTGACGAAGCGCTCGAGCCCGCCGGCTATCCAGGCGCAGTCGTCCGGGCTGATCACCGGATCCTCGTCCTCGGCGGCCGCGTCGGTGGCGAACAGCACACCGTTGAGCCCGAAGAGCAGATCCACCAGCTCCGTATAACCGGTGACGCGCACCGTGCCGGTCTTCGCCACGTGGTCCGCCAGCGCCGCGGCCGGCCCCGCGTGCAGCGGCAGCTTCTCTGCCAACTCGGCGAAGTCGACGAACTCGGCCGGCGCCACCGGGTCGTAGAACCGTCCGGTGCGCGGCCACTGCACGGCGACGTTGTCCAACCCCATCGCGGACCCCTCGCTCTCACACTTGCCCCGCCCCCGCGGCGGGGAACATACGGCACGAACGGCCGCTCGCGCGACCCCCGCAGGTGCCGAACCCGGCGACAGCATCTCAGCGCTCGCCGTGCCGCCCGTCATCGCCCGTCCGAACCCCTCCCGCGTAGGGGGACCTTCGCCCCGTACCGTTCGGGCCGCTACGACGACTACAGGCGCCGTCCCGATGCGAAAATGTCGCAGGGGCACAGTAGGATTGCGGGCAGAGCGAAGGCTCTGAGAACCAGCCGACACATCCCCGCGTGCACGCGTCCGCGGTGTCGGCCCGCCGGTGGTCACGGCGCCCGTTCGGTGGGGCGCAGGCCACTTGCGTGCCCGCATCCGCGACCGTAGTGCTCGCACGACTCCGCACGAGACCCGGGGCGCCCTCCAGCGCGGCCGGCCAGTGCGAGAAAGCGACCGAGGGTGGTAGCAAACAAGCCCGAAGGCCAATACGACTCCTCCGCGATCACCGTCCTCGAAGGGCTCGAGGCGGTCCGCAAGCGCCCTGGCATGTACATCGGCTCGACCGGCGAGCGCGGCCTGCACCACCTGGTGTGGGAGGTCGTGGACAACGCCGTCGACGAGGCCCTGGCGGGCTTCTGCGACACCATCGAGGTCACGCTGCTCGAAGGTGGCGGGGTCCGGGTCGTGGACAACGGTCGTGGCATCCCGGTCGACATCCACCCGAAGGAGCAGCGCCCGACCGTCGAGGTCGTCCTGACCGTGCTGCACGCCGGTGGGAAGTTCGACGGCAAGGCATATGCGGTCTCCGGCGGTCTGCACGGCGTCGGCATCTCGGTCGTCAACGCGCTGTCCACGCGCATCGACCTGGAGATCCACAAGGACGGGTTCGTCTGGCGGCAGGTGTACCGCAACTCGGTGCCCGACCCGCTGCAGAAGGGCGAGGCGACCGACCGCACCGGCACCAGCGTGACGTTCTTCCCCGACGGCGCGATCTTCGAGACCCTCGAGTTCAACTACGAGACGGTCTACCGGCGCATCCAGGAGTACGCGTTCCTCAACCGCGGGCTGAAGATCGCGCTGCGCGACGAGCGCACCGACGCGCCCGAGGAGAAGCGGGAGGTCGTCTTCTGCTACGAGAACGGCATCGCCGACTTCGTCCGCCACCTCAACGCGACCAAGACGCCGATCCACCGCTCGGTGGTGGAGTTCGGCTCCGACGGCGAGGGCATCTCCGTCGAGATCGCCATGCAGTGGAACGAGTCGTATGGCGAGAGCGTCTACACGTTCGCCAACACGATCAACACGCATGAGGGCGGCACCCACGAGGAGGGCTTCCGCAGCGCGCTGACCTCCGTCGTCAACAAGTACGGCGCGGACAAGAAGCTGCTCAAGGGCGACGAGAAGCTCACCGGCGAGGACATCCGCGAGGGCCTGGCCGCGATCATCTCGATCAAGCTGACCAACCCGCAGTTCGAGGGCCAGACGAAGACCAAGCTCGGCAACACCGAGGCCCGCAGCTTCGTGCAGAAGGTGTGCAACGAGTGGCTGGTCGACTGGTTCGACCGCAACCCCGCCGAGGTCAAGACCATCATCACGAAGGCGTCCCAGGCCGCCCGGGCGCGCCTGGCCGCCTCGCAGGCGCGCAAGCTGGCCCGGCGCAAGTCGCTGCTGGAGTCCGGCTCGATGCCCGGCAAGCTGGCCGACTGCCAGTCCAACGACCCCCGGGTCTCCGAGCTGTTCATCGTCGAGGGTGACTCCGCCGGCGGCTCGGCCAAGCAGGGGCGCGACCCGCGGGTCCAGGCGATCCTGCCGATCCGCGGCAAGATCCTCAACGTCGAGAAGGCGCGCATCGACCGCGTCCTCAAGAACAACGAGGTCCAGGCGCTGATCACGGCGCTGGGCACCGGCATCCACGACGAGTTCGACATCGAGAAGCTGCGCTACCACAAGCTGATCCTGATGGCCGACGCCGACGTCGACGGCCAGCACATCCAGACGCTGCTGCTGACGCTGGTGTTCCGGTTCATGCGCCCGCTGATCGAGCTCGGCCACGTGTATCTCGCGGCGCCCCCGCTGTACAAGATCAAGTGGAACAAGAAGGGCGACGACGCGCAGTACGCGTACACCGACCGTGAGCGCGACGGCCTGATCACGCTGCGCCAGCAGAGCAAGCCCAACGCCAAGCCCGACGACATCCAGCGGTTCAAGGGTCTCGGCGAGATGAACTACCCCGAGCTGTGGGAAACGACGATGAACCCGGCGACCCGCATGCTCCGTCAGGTGACATTGGACGACGCTGCAACCGCAGACGAACTCTTCAGCGTCCTGATGGGCGAAGACGTGGAAGCACGCCGCTCGTTCATCCAGCGCAACGCTAAAGACGTCCGGTTCCTCGACATCTGACCGTCGACACTGAGAAAAGGGATAAAGAGTGACGGAACCGACTTCCACTCCGGAGACCCCCGACGAGAGTGGTTCAGCGGTCGCGAGCCGGATCGAACCGATCGGCATCGAAGTCGAGATGCAGCGGTCCTACCTCGACTACGCGATGAGCGTCATCGTCGGGCGGGCCCTTCCGGACGTCCGTGACGGCCTCAAGCCAGTCCACCGCAAGATCCTCTACGCCATGTTCGACGGCGGCTACCGGCCCGACCGTGGCTACGTGAAGTGCGCCCGCGTCGTCGGCGACGTGATGGGTAACTACCACCCGCACGGCGACGCCTCGATCTACGACGCCATGGTCCGCATGGCGCAGAACTGGTCGCTGCGCTACCCGCTGATCGACGGCAACGGCAACTTCGGCTCGCCGGGCAACGACCCCGCCGCCGCCATGCGGTACACCGAGGCGCGGCTCGACCCGCTCGCCATGGAGATGCTGCGGGACATCGACGAGGACACCGTCGATTTCGTCCCCAACTACGACGGCCGGGCCCAGGAGCCCACGATCCTGCCGTCGCGCATCCCCAACCTGCTCGTCAACGGCAGCACCGGCATCGCCGTCGGCATGGCGACCAACATCCCGCCGCACAACCTGCGGGAGATCGCCCAGGCCGTGCAGTGGTGCCTGGACAACCCCGACGCCGACGAGGCCGAGACGCTCGACGAGCTGATCAAGATCGTCAAGGGTCCCGACTTCCCGACCAAGGGCCTCATCGTCGGCACGTCGGCCATCATCGACGCGTACCGGACCGGCCGCGGCTCCATCCGGATGCGCGCCGTCGTCGAGGTCGAGGAGGACGCCCGCGGGCGGACCATCCTCGTCGTCACCGAGCTGCCGTATGCGGTCAACCCCGACAACCTGGCCGAGCGCATCGCCGACCTGGTCAAGGAGGGCAAGCTCGCCGGCATCGCCGACATCCGCGAGGAGTCCTCCGGCCGCACCGGCATGCGCCTGGTGATCGTGCTCAAGCGCGACGCCGTCGCCAAGGTCGTGCTCAACAACCTGTACAAGCACACGCAGCTGCAGGAGACGTTCGGCGCCAACATGCTGGCGCTCGTCGACGGCGTGCCCCGCACGCTCAACCTCGCGCAGTTCGTGCGGCACTACGTCACGCACCAGATCGAGGTCATCGTCCGGCGCACCGCGTACCGGTTGCGCAAGGCCGAGGAGCGCGCCCACATCCTGCGCGGCCTGGTCAAGGCCCTCGACATGCTCGACGAGGTCATCGCACTCATCCGGCGCTCGCCGAGCGCCGAGGAGTCGAAGAACGGCCTCATGAACCTCCTGGACATCGACGACATCCAGGCCACCGCCATCCTCGACATGCAGCTGCGCCGGCTCGCCGCACTGGAGCGCCAGCGCATCTTCGACGAGCTGGCGAAGATCGAGATCGAGATCGCCGACTACAAGGACATCCTGGCCACGCCGGCCCGGCAGCGGCAGATCATCTCCGAGGAGCTCGCCGAGATCGTCTCCCGCCGCGGCGACGACCGGCGGACCCAGATCATCCCGTTCGACGGCGAGGTCTCCATGGAGGACCTCATCGCGCGGGAGGACGTCGTCGTCACCATCACCCGCACCGGGTATGCGAAGCGCACCAAGGTCGACCTGTACCGCTCGCAGAAGCGCGGCGGGAAGGGTGTCTCCGGTGCGACGCTGAGGCAGGACGACATCGTCAGCCACTTCTTCGTGTGCTCCACACACGACTGGATGCTGTTCTTCACCAACAAGGGACGCGTCTACCGGGCGAAGGCATACGAGCTGCCTGAGGCGAGCCGGGTCGCGAAGGGCCAGCACGTCGCCAACCTGCTGGCGTTCCAACCCGACGAGCACATCGCGCAGGTGATCGAGATCCCGAACTACCAGGTGTCGCCGTACCTGGTCCTGGCCACCAAGGACGGCCTGGTCAAGAAGACCAAGCTGGAGGAGTTCGACTCCAACCGGTCCGGCGGGATCATCGGCATCAACCTGCGCGACGAGGACGAGCTCGTCGGCGCCGCGCTGCTCGGCCCAGAGGACGACCTGCTGCTGGTCAGCAAGCAGGCGCAGGCGATCCGCTTCACCGCCAACGACGACACCTTGCGCCCCATGGGCCGCGCGACGTCGGGGGTGATCGGCATGCGCTTCGCCGAGGGTGATGAACTGCTGGCGATGGAAGTTGTGCGCGAGGGGATGGATCTGGACGTGTTGGTGGCCACCGACGGTGGCTTCGCCAAGCGGACTCCCATCGAGGAATATCCGGTGCAAGGTCGCGGCGGCAAGGGTGTCCTCACCGCTAAAATCACGTCTCGTCGCGGTGGGCTCGTTGGCGCCGCGGTGATCTCTCCGGACGATGAGCTTTTCGCCATCACCTCAAATGGTGGCGTGATCCGGACTCCCGTGAAGCCTGTACGACGTACGCGGGATCGGAACACAATGGGGGTCAAGCTCATGGACCTGCCGGAGGGTGTGACCATCGTCGCGATCGCCCGCAACGCCGATGAGCCCGACGAACAGGACTAGTTGATGACAGACACACAGGCGAAGTCGGGGAGCGCCTCGGCAGCAACCGATGAGGCCAAGCCGGCCGGAGAGGCTGCCATGACGGGATCCGACTCGGGGGCGCCTGCCGCCGGCGGCGACGCCGGCGCGGTCAACGGGACCAGCACGCCCGGCGAGACCACCATCGGCGGCACGCCGAAGTTTCAGCGTGCACCGGGGATGGCTCCGCCGCCCGACTCGTTGACGGTGCCGATCCAGTCGCCTTCGACGGCGATGGGCAAGGCGGGCGTCACGACGCCTCCGCCGGTCACGCTCGGCGCTACCGGGCCTTCGGCGCCCACCAGCGGCGCGGCGACCGGCACGGCCAGCGTCGCCGTCGCACGCGCCTCCGTGCGCCCGACCAACGCGGGCGCCACGCAGGCGCTGAACACGCCCGCGGCGGCGGTGAGCGGCTCCGCCCGCGTCACCGAGGCCGTCCGTGCCGCCCGCAAGACGGTCAGCTCCGCGGTCGGCCGCGGCCCGCGCCGGGCCCGGCTGCACCTCAAGCGCATCGACCCGTGGTCTGTGATGAAGTTCGCGTTCGCGGTCTCGTTCGTCCTGTTCGTCGTCGTGATCGTCGCCACGTCGGTGCTCTACCTGGCCCTCGACGCGATGGACGTCTTCAACAGCGTCAACAAGGCCCTTGCCGACATCGTCAGCTCCACCGGCGGCCAGGCCAACAACACCTTCCGCATCACCGCGAAGGGTGTCATCGGCGGCGCCGCCCTCCTCGGCGTGGTCAACGTGGTCCTCTTCACCGCGCTGGCCACCCTCGGCTCCTTCATCTACAACGTCTGCGCCGACCTGGTCGGCGGCATCGAGCTGACCCTCGCCGAGAAGGACTGACCTGCGTTTTCCCCCGCGGCGGGCGCTTCGACTCGCCGCGGGGGGAACCGGTTTGAGGCTTGGGTGTCGGGTGCGGTAACCTTCATCGTCGCGCTGATACGCCGCTTTTCGCGGGGATCGGTGTAATGGGGCTATAGCTCAGTCGGTTAGAGCGCAGAGCTGATAACTCTGAGGTCGCTGGTTCGATTCCAGCTAGCCCCACATGTGGAAAAAGGTGCTCGTGGTGGTCGCAGTCGTCGGTGCCGCTGCCTATGTCGCCAAGCGCGTGAAGACCGCAAACGAGGAGCGCGCGCTCTGGCACGAGGCCACCACCGCACCCGACCTGCGCTAGTCAACACCGAGGGATTCCCTCGCTCGGGGGCGTAGCTCAACTGGCAGAGCACCGCCTTTGCAAGGCGGGGGTTAGGGGTTCGAGTCCCCTCGCTTCCACCAATCGGCGCACTCTGCTCGCGCGCCTTCGGCGGGCTCGCCGGGGTGGTGTCAGCATTCCCCGCGCGGCCCTTCGGGCCGCTCCCCAGTGGGGGAGCTTCGCTCCACCCGACGCCCCCTCAAGACCAGTAGCTCCAGCTACTGGTCTTTTGCCGTTCTACGCGGCGCGTCGTCACTGAGGCGTTCTGCTGCCTGGATGTGCGGCTCATCTCGTACAGTGCCGGCTCATGGGTTGGTATGGAACGCTCCTGCTCGCGAAGTCCGCCGATGGCCCGCTTCCGGCGTACCGGGGGGTGCGGCAGGCGTTCGGGTCGTGGTTCGCCACGCCGAGCAGAATGCGGGTGTTCGGTAACCCGCTCGGGCTGTACGACTTGGGCGACGGCTGGCAGCGGGTCGGTGTACGTCCGTTCTACCGAGAGCGGCTGCGGTTGGCGGCAGGCGTCCAGGAACTGGCCGCCGCGACCGGGGCTCCGGTGCTGGCGGGATGGGTTTCCGAGAGCGTGTGTGCGCATCTGGAAGCCTGCACCCCTGCGGGCGTGTCCGTGACCATGCACCTGCCCAACACCGGCGAAGACTGTGGATACGAGCACCTGGACGGCCGGCCCGGACGGGTCGACCCACACCGTGCGGTCGAGGCGTTCGAGGCATGGGCTCACGAGGCCGGGCGGACTCCGAGGCCCGAGACCATCTCAGCCGTCGTCCACGACACCTGGGACGAATCGCCGTTCAGGGAGGACAAGGTACTGGCGTTGTTCGCCGCACTCGGTTTCCCCGCCGAACGGGAGGTCCTGCCGGTCATCGACCCACATGACCAGGCAGTCGGGGGCTACGGCCTCTGGAGCCATGAAGCCGACCACAGGGCCGCAGTCCGCATCCACGCATTGAAGAGGGGAACCTTGCCGGGTCCCGAGTACGACCTGACCCCGTCGGAGCAGGAGTACCTGCGCTTCGAAGACCTGGCGTGGGGCTCGGTCTACGGCGGTGGCCTCGGTCGCGACGACCTGATCGCCGAGTATGAGCAATTGACATCGCGATGGCCGGACCCGCAATCGAGTCATCGCCATGGGGATTGACCGAACGGTTATTCGGCTCGGGTCAGCGGGCCAGGTCTGGGATGACCTCGGCGGTGGGGAGGGTGGCAAGGGCGGCGCCGGGGAGGACGATCTTGCTGCGGCGCAGGCCGCTGCCCACGATGACCCAGGGGACGTCGACGACGCGGGAGTCGATGAGGACGGGCCAGTCGGCGGGGAGGCCGATGGGGGTGATGCCGCCGTACTCCATGCCGGTCAACGAAACAGCGTCGTCCATGGGGGCGAAGCTGGCCTTGCGGACGTCGAGGCGCTTGCGGGCCACGCCGTTCACGTCGGCGCGGGTGGTGGCCAGGATGACGCAGGCCGCGTAGCGCACCGAGCCCTCGCGTTTGCCGGCGACGACGACGCAGTTGGCGGACTGCTCGAGGGAGACGTCGTACGCGGCGCAGAACTCGGCGGTGTCGGCCAAGGAAGGGTCGATCGGGGCGGCGAAGATGTCCGTGGAGTGCAGCGCCGCGAGGACCGGGGCGGCCAGCAGGTCCGGGGCCGAGGCGGCCGGGACCGTCTCCAGCTTGCCGATCAACGGGGGCCGTCCGGGGCGGGTGCCGTCATGAAGGGGTCTCCGATCTCGGACGACGACGGACCGACACGCGCCGTCGTTGTCGCCAGGCTAGTCATGCGCCGGCAACGGGTCTTGAGGGGGTGTGGGCGGAGCGGCCCGAAGGGCTGCGCGGGGCGCAGCTCGGGGCACAGCTCAACGGCCGTCGTCCAGGGCGAGTGCCTTCATGAAGATGTCTCCGATTTTGGACGGGTCCTGGGCGATGAAGACCGCACCGCCCGTCGCGTCGACGATCTTCTGCATCTCGGCCTGGTTCACTTCGGAGCCGACGCCGATGATGATGATCTGCACCGGCTGGTCCTTGTTCTCCGCTTTTCGCAGTGAGCTGACGAGCGTGTCGAGGGACATGCCGGCGGGGTTGTTGTTGCGGCCGCCGGTGATGACCACGACCGAGTTGCCGCGGGTCGGGTCCCAGCCCTGCTGGACCGACTGGTACGCGGCGAACACGGTGTCGTAGAGGTTGCTGCCGCCCTTGGGGTTGGGCTTCAGGCTGCCCAGCGCGCCGCGGAGCTGGTCGCGCTGGGCGTTCAACGGGCCGATGGGCACCAGCTGCTGGTGGCCGGTGGAGAACGACCAGAGGCCGACCGCCCAGCTCTCGGGGAACATGTCCAGGCCTCCGAGCGAGGCCTGGACGGCGACCTGTTGCTTGGTGAGGCCGCCGGCGGACGGGACGGCCGTCTTCATCGCGGCGGAGGTGTCGAGGACCGCCAGCATGCGTGACGGCTGGGTGATCTCGATCCACATCTGCAGCGCCGCGTTGATGACCTTCGGCTCCGGCACGGGGGTGACGGTGCCGCCGGTCGAGGCGCTGGGGCCGAGGGTCATGTTGGCGCCGACGCTGCCGTCGTTGGCGCGCAGCTGGTGCGAGGAGAGCATGTTGCGGAAGTCCGCCCCGGACAGCACGGCGCGGAACTGCTCCGCGGCGGCGGCCCGGTTGGGTGACAGGCGGGGCATCGCGGCGTACGGGTAGTCCAGCGCGATCGGCGCCGGGTCCGGGTAGACCGCGATGAGCGGGACCGCCGGCCCGGTCGCGTTGTACGCGTGCAGCGCCTGCTCCGACAGCGGCGCGAGCGTCACCGCGGTGGACAGGGTCCGCGGGTCGGCGTCGCGCGGGAACCGGGCGATGAGGCCCGACTGCTGCTCCGACTTGCCGCTGGTCAGGGCCTTGATCGCGCCGACCGTCAGGGCGTCGCCCTCAGGGCCGAACTGGTCTCGTACCGACGCCATCGCCACCATCGTGGAGATGCCGACGGCGTCGTGTTTGGGGTCGACGATGCCCGCGGTGATCCGGGTGTCGCCGACGATCTGCTGCAGCACCTGCTTCCAGGTGAGCTTGTTCTCCAGCCAGCCGAGTGACTTCGCCGTCGGCTCCGGCACCGCCAGCACTATCGGGCTGCGCGCCAGCGACGGTGCGGCCTGCGGCACCAGGTCCTCGCGGGCGGCGCGCATGCGCTGAAGCCAGATCGAAGAGTCCGGGATCCACACGTGCGGCACCAGCGTCTTGCCGTCGGCCTGGCCGAGCGTGCTGATGGAGACGCCGTGCTCACCGGCGATCGCCGCGGCGACCTCCGATGCGCCCACGGCGGCCACATCGACCGAGACACACTCGTTGTCGACCCGCGGCTCGGTCTTGACCCACCGATTCGCGGCGTCCTTGATGGCCGGCGCGATCTCCGGGCTCGCCGCGACTGAGAGCCGCACCGTGCCCGAGCACCCCGCCGACGACATCACTTGGTAGCCGCCATAGACGGCACCGATGACGACGAGGGGAAGGATCATGCCGGCGGCGAGTGCGACGAACCCGTTACTTCTCAGGTCCGCCGCTGCGTGCCGTCCTCTCACGGGTACCAATATTCCCTAGATACGAGGTAAATGGGTCCCGCGTTCGGCTATTCGTCACACAAGTTCGCGCGACACGAGTACACTCCGCACTTCAATGATCACGTTGAGTCTGAAACTTGTTCGGATCCTTTCGGAAGCCTTTGCAGATCGTTTGGACGAACTCCCGCGCCTCGGCGCCGTTGCCGGGCCGCCAGGTGCACGCGAGGTCCACCGCGACCACCCTCCCCGTCGCGATGATCTCCTCCACCTTCGCGAGCACCGCCCCGAGCGACGGCCCGCCCGGCACGGGGAAGAGCAGACCGGGTAGCTCCGCCCCGTCCACCACGTCGAGATCCACGTGTACGACCAGCGGGCCCTCCGGAAGTTCCAGGTCCTGCAGCCGGTACCGGCGGATCCCCGACCCCTTCAGGTACTCCTCCTCGGCCGGGTCGAGGTCCCGGGCGTCGACCAGCACGGCCCGCTCCTCGGCCAGCGCCCGGATCCCGAGCCGGTCGGCGATGAGCTCCGGCCGGTACCCGACCAGCACCCGCAACGGCATCCCGCCGATGTACCCCGAGGTGGTCGTCTCCAGCGTCTGCACGTCCCCGTGCGCGTCGAACCACACGATCGCCGGGTCGACCCCGCGCCGCTGCAGGCCGGCGACGGTCCCCAGCGCGGTGGTGCAGTCCCCGGAGATCACCACGGGCGCGTCGGCGCCGCTCACCTCGTCGGCGACCCGTTCGTACAGCACCGCCAGCCGTCCCCAGATGTCACCATCCTCGGGGAACTCGACGGTGACGGTCACGTCCGCCGGCTCGTCGACCAGCCCGTCCAGCGGCTCGTCCAGGTGGTAGGGAACGTAGATCGTGGTCATGCCCTCAGTCTCCCCCGGCGTCGCCTGGGGACCACCGCCGGTGCGCGGCCGGCCGGCCCGGGTCACCGTCCTGTCCGGCCCGTCCGGCGTCGGCAAGACCCGGCTCGCCGACGCGTACGCCCACCAGTGCATCGCCGACGGCTGGCCGTTGGTCCTGCGGCTGTCCGCGACGGACGAGATCAGCCTGCTCGTCGGCCTCGACCAGGTCGCGGAGTCGCTCGGCGCCTGGGACGCCGGCTCCGACGTGTCGCGGACCGTCCCGGCGGCGCTCACCCTGCTCCGCGACCATCCCGGCCCGGTGCTCATGGTCTACGACGACGCGCCCGGCATGGATCTGGTGCACCGGTGGCGGCCGTACTTCGGCGCGATCCACGTCGTCGTCACCACGCGGGCCGCGGTCCCCGGTGCCGTCGAGCTGGGCGGCCACCCGCCGGCGGACGTGCCGCCCGACCTCGCCGGGCTCGCCGCGCGGGTCGACCACCACCCCGAGGCGCTGGCGATCGCGGCCGCGACGTGCGGGCCGGGGCGGCGCTTCCCGGCCCCCGACGACCATCCCGGCACCGACGTGGTCCGCCTCGCGCACGAGTCGCTGTCTCCCGAGGTGTACTGGCTGCTGGAGTGCCTCGCCGTCCTGGCGCCGTGCGGCATCGACCCCCGGCTGCTCGGCGGGAAGCCGCCCCTCGACGTGCCGCCCGCGCTCGCGACGGTCACCGCCGACCGGGTCACGCTCACGAACCTCGTCCGGCACGCGATCGCCGCCCGCGGCCGCGAGCTGGGCCGGGCCGACACCGTGCTCACCCACGTCGCCGGCGCCCTGGCCCGCATGGCCAAGCGGATCGACGGATCGAGGGCCGCCGCGGCCGAGCTCGCGCTGCATCTGCAGGCGGCGTTCCTGCACAGCGACACCGCCACCGCCAAGACCCGCAAGCGGCTCGTCCACCTGCGCAGCAAGAGCACCGACCTGCTGCTGCGCAGCCACAACACCAGCGCCGTCGACACGCTGGGCCCGGCGGTCCTGACCGACGCGACGTTCGTGCACGGCAACATCGCGCACGGCGACCTGGTCTTCGCCCACGCCACCCTCAAGCGGGCCCGCGACGCGCTGGGCTACCCGGCCGACACGCTGCGGGCGGCGCGGGACCAGGTCGCCGCGGCGACCCGGGTGCTCGGTCCGTGGCACTCCGAGACGCTGGACCGCCGCGTGACGCTGGGCATCGTGCTGCGGCGCCAGTACGCGTTCGAGGACGCCCTGGCCGTCCACGCCGCGCTCCTGGCCGACTGCCGGGCGGCCCTGGACGCCGATCATCCCGACACGCTGGAGGCTCAGTACCAGGTGGCCGTCGACCACCGGCTGCTCGGCCGGCTGGACGAGTCGGAGCCCCTGCTCGAGCACACGTACGCCGCCCGCCTGCGGATCCTCGGCCCGCACCACGTCGCCACCTGCTACACCGGTGAGTCGCTGGCCCTCGACTGGCTGGAGACCGGCCGCGTGGACGAGGGCATCCAGCTCCTCTCGCGGGTGCTGGCCGACCAGTTGGCGTCGGCGGCTCCTGTACCGGATTGCATCGCCAACATCGAGCACAACCTCGCCGACGCCTACCGGCTCACGGGCCGCCACGCGGAGGCGAAGGCGCTGTATCAGCGGTGCATCGCCGGCTACCCGCGCGGAGGGGTCGCGGAGCTCATGGCGCGGGGCGGGCTGGCCGCGCTGCGCTGAGCCCCACGGGTGGAGACGACGGCCGCGGCGGTGAGCAGGGCGAGCATCAGGGCCGTGATGAGCCGGACGATCACGATGTGCGGGCCGTGGTACCCGAGGTGCCACGTCACCAGGGCGCCGGCGGTGAACACGGCGGCGGCCGTCGGCCAGAACAGCCTCGGGGCGGGCCTGACCGGCGGTGGCGTGCCGTGCCAGTCGCGGAGGAGGCGGTGGCTTCCGGCGTACCAGATGAACAGCGGCGTCAGGAGCAGGGAGGCGTAGTCGCTGGTCTGCCGCACGGCGAACCACGAGGTCAGCGGGCCGGGGTGGGTGACGAGATCCCACAGCAGGTGGCTGGCCACCCCGATCGCCGCCGAGCTCACCGTGATCCACCACCGGTGGCGGACCCGGCCGAGGACGCCGTAGTCGCGCGCCCAGCCGCCCTCGCGGCCCAGGTGCGCGGCGACGGCCGGGGCGCCCAGGCGGATGAGCCACGCGACGAGCAGCGCGACCGGCACGCTGAACCACAGCGCGCCGAAGAGGTGGTCGGGCTCGTAGCCCCAGGCGTGCACGGCGTGCCGCGGCGCCGGGACCGGGAGCCGGTCGAAGAGGTAGGCGGTGTCGGGCGCCGCGGCCCCGGCCACCAGCGCGACGCCGTCGAACCACCTGGGCCGCCACAGCTTCAGCGGCAGGACGGCGAGCGGATGGGTCGGCAGTGTCGAAGGCAAAGTTTTTCCGCTCCTCGTGTCGAAGGGGTGCGTCGTCGTTCGACGCGTCATTAGAACCCAACCTGAAGGAGCACCGAGATGCGCAAGATCGTTGCCGGGCTGCACATGTCCCTCGACGGCGTCGTCGAGTCGCCGGAGCGCTGGAGCTTCGACTACTTCTGCGACGAGGTCGGCCAGTCGATCAAGGACCGCCGCGACGCCACCGGCACGCTGCTGCTCGGCCGGCAGACGTACGAGGAGTTCGCCAAGATCTGGCCCGGGCAGAGCGGCGAGATCGCCGACTTCATGAACCACACGCCGAAGCTGGTCGCGTCGACCACGCTGACCTCGGTCGACTGGGCCGGGTCGACGCTGCTGGAGGGCGATGTCGCCGCCGCCCTCACCGCGTTGAAGCGCCAGGACGGCGGCAACATCACCGTCACCGGCAGCGCCACGCTGGTCCGGTCGCTGCTGGCGGCCGGTGTACTGGACGAGCTGCACCTCCTGGTGTGCCCGATCGTCCTGGGCGCCGGCAAGCGCCTCTTCGACGGCTCGCGGGTCCCGCTGCGGCTGACAACGTCCGAGACGTTCCCGACCGGCGTCGTCCACCTCACGTACGGGCCGGCCTGAGCCCCAGCACCCTCGCCGGCCCGCCGCTGCCGCCCTGGAACCGCGGGACTCCCACCACGATCGTCGCGCCGGCGTCGGGAAGGGCGGCCAGGTTGGTGAGGTGCTCCAGGCCGTACCGGCGGCCGTGCAGCCAGATCCGGTGGACCGGGCAGCCGTCGCGCTCGCCGGCGGGGGTGTCCAGGCTCGGCGTGTCGATCCCGATCGCGCCGACCTGGGGGCGCTCCGCCACGAGGAACTCGGCCACCTCGGGCGCGAACGCCGGCCAGTGCGGCTGGTCGTGGGCGTCGAGCCCGAGGTACGCCCGCCGGTCGCCGATCAGTTCGGACCGGCCGGTCAGGGCCAGCACCGCCGCGGGCAGCGGACCGTTGCGCCGTTCCCAGGCTCGTACATCGGCGACCCCCACAACGGCGTCGGGCGATCGCGCGGCACGGTCCCGGATGTCCAGGACCGCCGCGGGCAGCACCAGGTCCGCCGCGGGGATGTCGTCGACGGTCCGCTCGCCGGGGGCGAAATGCGCGGGCGCGTCCAGGTGCGTGCCCCAGTGCTCATCCATGTCCCACCGCTGCGAGAAGCACACCCCGCTCGCGAAGTCCTTGGACGCCGCCACGCGCGCCGCGACGCTGGACGGATGGCCCGGAAACCCGGGCGACACGACGTGCGACAGGTCGACAACCGATCGGTTCTGGTCGATCATTTTCCGACGCTACCATCGGCCGTTCCGCAGGTCGCGGCGACGTTGCACGTGAAACATGAGCCGTTCGTGCGAAGACCCGGTGATCACGGCGTGCGAGGTTGTCAGTCGTGACAACGCTTGGCAAGGGTGGGAACACGGCCGTGCAGGTCGGCGCGGTCCGGGTGGTCGTCGGCTGGCAGCAGGGGGCGGGGGTGCCCGACGTCGACTGCACGGCGCTGCTGCTCGACCCGGCGGGCAAGGTGCGCGGCGACAACGACATGGTGTTCTACAACCAGCCGAAGCACCCGAGCGGCGCCGTCGTCCACGACGGGAAGCAGCAGGCAGGTGGCTGGGGGTACGACGCGGTGAGCGCCGACCTGCGGGCCGTGGAGCCGGGCGTCGACCGGATCGTGGTCGCCGCGTCGGCGGACGGTGGCTCGTTCGGGCAGGTCCCCGGGCTGCACGTCACGGTCTACGACACCGCCACCGGCGCCGAGATCGCCCGGTTCACCGAGATGCGGGCCACGACGGAGACGGCGTTCGTCGTCGGGGAGCTGTACCGCCGGCAGGGCGCCTGGAAGTTCCGCGCCGTCGGGCAGGGGTGGGACACCGGGCTGGCCGGGCTGGCGACCGCCTTCGGCATCTCGATCTCCGAGGAGGCCGCGGCGCCCGCAACGGCGCCCGCACCGGCGCCCGCGCAGCAGCCGGGGGTCCGGTTCACCAAGGGCGAGGAGCGGCTGCCCGCCGCCGACCGGCAGCGGCTCAACCTGCGCAAACAGCAGGTGCTGGTGTCACTGGCGAAGCGCGGCGCCGCCGGGATCCGGGCCAGGGTCATCGTGGTGCTCGACGCGTCCGGGTCGATGCACCGGCTGTACAAGAGCGGCATCGTCAGCCAAGCGGTCGAGCGCATGGCCGCGGTCGCCGCTCAGCTGGACGACGACGGGACCATGCAGGTGTGGGCGTTCGCCGACCTCGCCCGCCAGCTGCCGGATCTGACCATCGCCGAGATGCCGGGTTGGCTCGCCGCCCAGACGCCGAAACGGCCCTCGGGCGTGGGTGGCAGCAACAACGAGGCGAGCGTCATCGACCAGGTCCGGCGCTGGACCGCGGCGAACCCGGTGCCCGACCCGACCCTGGTGCTGTTCTTCTCCGACGGCGGCGTCCACCGCAACGCCGAGATCGAGCGCCAGCTGCGCGCCGCCGCGAGCGAGCCGACGTTCTGGCAGTTCATCGGCCTGGGCAGGGGCAACTACGGCATTCTCGAGCGGTTCGACCGGATGGCGGGCCGGGTCGTGGACAGCGTCGGGTTCTTCGCGGTCGACGACATCTCGAAGGTCAGCGACGCCGAGCTCTACGACCGCCTGCTCGGCGAGTTTCCGACCTGGATCCCGGAGGTCAGGAGGCTAGGCATCCTGCGCTGAGGCGGCCTCGCGGACCTGGCGCTGGAGGCGGGTCAGGACGGCGGTGCCGCCGCGGACGCGCAGCGGGCTGATCGCCGTGGCGAGACCCATCCGCTGGTACAGGTCGGAGGGGACGGCCAGGACCTCGGCGGCGGTGGCACCCTCGAGGCCTTCGCTCAGGATGCCCGCGAAGGCGCGGGTCGTCGGCGCCTCGGGCGGGCAGTCGAAGTGGAGCTCGACCTGATCCGTGGGTGTCACCACCGCCTTGAGGAAGAACGGCGTCTGGCACTCGGGCACCTGCTCCATGCCTTCGTGCCCGTCGAACGACGCCGGCAGCGGGCGGACCGCGTCAGCGAACTCGAGCAGCATCTCCAGCACCACGTCGCGGGGCGCGGAGGCGAACTCGTCAACGATGGCGGCCAGCTTGCCGGGCATGTCCATACCTCAAATCTAGCCGCTCAATTGTTGGGTGCGGCCTTGCTGATGCCGCCGAGGACCGAGTCGGGGTCGATCTCCTCGGCCAGGTCCCCGATCGAGACGATACCCACGAGGCCCTGCGCGTCGTCGCAGACGAGCACCCGCCGCACGGCCTGGTCGCGCATGAGCAGCGCCGCCGTGTGGATGGAGTCCTCGGGGCGGACCGTGACGAGGTCGCGGGTGACGATCTCGCCGATCGTCGTGGCGGCGGGGTCGCAGCGCTCCGCGACGGCACGCACGACGATGTCGCGGTCGGTGACCACGCCGGTGAGGCCGGGGCCGTCGGCCACCACGACGTCGCCGATGTCCTGCTCACGCATGGTGCGAGCCGCCTCGGCGAGGGTCGTCTCACTCGGGAGATACACAACATTGGTGGTCATCACGTCGCGGACGGTCTGCATCGTCATGGTCGCCCTCCCGGCTGTTGATGCCCGTTTGTTACCCGAACCCAGAAGGGCTGAACCAGGTGTGGCGTGCGGCAAAGTCGCTTCCAACCCCCCTGGTGCCCTGAAAAGATGCGATGCAGGCATGCAGACCATGGGGAGGTTGTGCAGTGGCGGGGTGGACTAGCTACGTCGCGGTCGGTGACAGTTTCACCGAAGGCATGGACGATCCGAGACCGGACGGCAAGGGCTACCGCGGCTGGGCGGATCTGGTGGCGGGCTGTCTCGCCCAGGACCTGCCGGACTTCCGCTACGCCAACCTCGCGGTGCGGGGCCGCCTCTTCGACAACATCGTCGCCGAGCAGGTGCCGCTCGCCACGGCGATGAAGCCGGACCTGATCAGCTTCGCCGGCGGCGGCAACGACGCGCTGCGGCGCGGGTTCGAGGTGGACATCCTGGTCGCGCGGTTCGACAAGACGATCGAGCGGCTGCGGGCCACCGGCGCCGACGTGGTCCTCTTCCGCTTCGCGGACCTGACCGGCAGGATGCCGGGCGGCAAGATGCTCCGCCCGCGGGTCGACGCGCTCAACACCGCGATCGACGGCATCGGCGCGAAGCACGGCGCCCACGTGGTGAACATGTGGGACGACGCCGAGTTCGGCAACCCGCGGCTGTGGGGGATCGACCGGTTGCACCTCTCGCCCGCCGGGCACCGCCGGGTCGCCGGCCACGTGCTGACGGCGCTCGGCGTCGACTGCGACGCATCGTGGCTGGCCGCACCACCACCGCCGGAGGATCTGTCGTGGATGTCGCGCAAGGCGGCCGACGCGCGCTGGGCGACGCAGCACCTGGCCCCGTGGGTGAAGCGGCGGCTGACCGGAAAATCTTCCGGGGACATGGTGACCGCCAAACGGCCCGAGCTCGCGCCGCTAGATTGAACTCATGAAACTCGTCACCACCGACTGGCTGGCCGAGCGGCTCCACGACGACGGTCTCGTCGTCGTCGAGTCCGACGAGGATGTGCTGCTGTATGGCACCGGCCACATCCCAGGCGCCGTGAAGGTCGACTGGCACACCGAGCTCAACGACCAGGTCACCCGCGACTATCTCGACGCGGAAGGCTTCGCCGCGCTCTGCGAGGCCAAGGGCATCGGCCCCGACGACACCATCGTGTTCTACGGCGACAACTTCAACTGGTGGGCGACCTACGCGATGTGGGTGTTCTCCCTCTTCGGCCACCGCGAACTGCGGATCCTCGACGGCGGACGGTCCAAGTGGATCGCCGAGGGGCGGCCGCTCACCAAGGACGCGCCGGATCGCCCGAAAACCACCTACCCGGTGCCCACCAGGGACGACACGAAGATCCGTGCGTTCCGCGAGGACGTCATGGCGCACATCGCCGCCGACCGCCCGCTGGTCGACGTCCGCTCACCCGGCGAATACACCGGCGAGCTGCTGCACATGCCCGACTACCCGCAGGAGGGCGCGCTGCGCGGCGGGCACATCCCCGGCGCGGTCAGCAAGCCGTGGAAGCAGGCGACCCAGGAGGACGGCACCTTCAAGCCCGTCGACGAGCTGCGCCAGATCTACGTCGGCGAGCTCGGCCTCTCCCCGGACGACGACGTCATCGCCTACTGCCGCATCGGCGAGCGCTCGTCCCACACCTGGTTCGTGCTGACGCATCTGCTCGGCTTCCAGCACGTACGCAACTACGACGGCTCCTGGACCGAGTGGGGCAACCTGGTCCGCGTCCCGGTCGTTAAAGGCAACAGCCCGAAGTAGCGACAAACAGGACGGCGGCCCACTGCAGGGGGCCGCCGTTTTGTGTAGGCAGGCGAACGGCGGCCCGGTGTGGGGGCCGCCGTTCGGTTGGCAGAGTTTATTCGTTCTCGGCGGGCAGGCTGACCAGGTAGTCGACCACCTCGGAGAAACGGGCGCTGGCCATGGCGACGCACAGGTCGGCGGCGCCGTAGTACAGGCGGAGCTCGTCGCGGGCCTCGTCGTGGACGAGGCCGGTGGGGAAGACGACGTTGGGCACGTCGCCGACCCGTTCGTACTCGGCGTCGGGGCCCAGGACCCAGCTCGGAGTCCGCCGGATGATTTTCGTGGGGTCGTCCAGGTCGAGCATGACCAGGCCCACGCGGTACAGCGACGTCGCGACCATCTGCTTGACGCCGTGGTAGACGCAGAGCCAGCCGTGCGGGGTCTCGACCGGCGGCGGGCCCATGCCGATCCGGGTGGCGTCCCACCACGGTCCGGAGCGGGACTGCATGACCGGCTCGGGGGTCGTCCACGCCTGCAGGTCCACGGACTTCGACAGCCAGACGTCGGCCCGTGCGGACAGCACGGACACGGGCCGGTGGAACAGCACGTACTGGCCGTCGATCTTGCGGGGCAGCAACGAGGCGTTCTTGTCCTCGGGCGGCATGACGATGCCGAGCGGCTCGACCGACTCGAAGTCCTCGGTGCGGGCGAGCGCGACGCAGGGGCCGCTGGGTCCGTACGCGGTGTAGGCGATCACGTAGCCGCCGAGCCCATCGATGTACGTGACCCGGGGATCCTCGACGCCCCAGCAGCTGTGCTGGTCGGTCGGGTCGTCTGCGATCAGCGGCTTGGCGTCCACGACCCAGTCGGTGCGGCCGTCCTTGCTGCGGGCGACGGTCAGGTGCGAGATGCCTCGCCGGTCCTCGATCCTGCACAGCAGGACCGTGTCACCGTTGTGCAGGCAGGCGCCCGGGTTGAACACGCTGTTGATCGGATAGGGCCAATCCCCGGCCGTGAGCAGGGGATTGGTGGGTTCCCGGTGGAACAGCTCCGCGTCAAAGTGCATCAGGTTGGCCCTCCGTGGTGCGCAGGCGGGGCGGCTGGGCGGTCGCGCTGAAACCGGCCGAGGCCCGTCCGACGGCCCGGGTGCCCGTCGGCGCCTTGTTCGGAGTCGGCCGTGACGGGCCGGTGACCGGCAATGACGTCGGGACCGGCGTCGTGGCGACGACAGGGTGGGGCAGAGCGGCCAAACCGGCCTTGAGCAGGCTGAGTAGCGCTTGGTAATAGGCTAGCGTGGACTCGGCGCCCTGGTTCCCATTCGGCTCAGTAGCAGACAAACCATCGTGGCAGGCGCCCGTCGCGTCGACGTAGAGCCGCGCGCCGGCCCGGTTCCTGCCGAGGAACCAGGAGTAGCCCCAGCCCGCCAGCCGCGCCAGCGCCGGGTCCGCGGTGTACTGCCAGGCGTCGACCATCGCCTCGGTGATCGCGGCCGCGTCCAGTGCCTGCTCGTCGCCGTCGTCGGCGAGCCAGACCGCGGCCGACTCGCCCCGCCTGTGCCAGCGGTTGCCGACGCAGCGCAGGGTGCCGTCGGCGAGCCCGACGTGCTGGGCGTACCAGTCCAGCGCCGCGATCGCCCGCGCCGCGATCGCGTCGTCCTCCAGCAGCGCCGCGCCGAGCAGCATCGCCTGCGGCAGCCGGGCGTTGTCGTAGGTCAGCTCCGGCTCGAACCAGCGCCACGACGGGTCCACTGCCGACGTCGCGACCAGCGCCTCGTCGAGCCGGCGCAGCAGCGGCGCCGCCTGGTCGGTGCGGCCCGCCCGGGCCAGGCCGATCAGCGCGTACGCGGCGGTCCGCAGCCCGATGTCCGGCAGCTGGTGGGTGCGCGCGCCCAGCTCGTCGAGCAGCGCCGCCGCCGGCCGCCGGATGTCGTCGGGGACGGCCGGCGTGCCGACCAGGACGCCGAGCGCCCAGACGGCCCGGCCGACGTGGTCGCCCTGGTGCGGCCAGTCCTGCCACGTGCCGTGGTAGCTCAGCATGTTGTGCATCGCGCCCGACGGGTCGTAGGCGGCGGTCAGGAAGCGGATCGACTGACGCAGCCAGCGCGTCGCCTGGGCCGTCTGCTTCGTGTCGATGCCGATCGCGAGCAGGTCCGCCGCGACGATCGCGAGCCGGGCCACGTCGTCGACGCAGTAGCCGGACTCCAGCGAAGGGTTGGCGCCGTGCGAGAACTGGATGATGCCGATCTCGTCGGTGAGCCGGTCCAGGTGCGCGAGGTTGAGCAGCGGGGCGGCCGCGGTCGAGTGACCGGGGCGGGCCGTCGCGGCCTGCGTCTGGCGCAGCACGTCGGCGACCAGCTCCGCCTCCCGCGCGGCGACCGCCGGCCAGGGCAGCCACACGGCGCACGCCTCGGCCACCGACTTCGCGGCGGCGAGCGCGCGGCCGTCGGTGAGCAGGTCGATGATCTCCGCCGCGAGCGCCGCGTCGTCGCCGCACGGCACCACCCGCCCGGCGCCGCCGGCGAGCATGTCCTCCGCGTAGCTGTACGACGACGATACCGCGGGCAGGCCCGCGCCCAGCGCGAACGTGAGCGCACCCGAGCAGATCTGCTCCGGCGACCGGTACGGCGTCACGAACAGCGTGCTCGCGTGCAGGATGGCCGACAGCTCGTCCAGGCCCAAGAAGGCGTCGACGAAGTGCACGTGGCCGGCCAGGCCCAGCAGCTCCACGCGGGACCGCAGGCTGTCGCGGTAGGCCTCGCCGTCGCGCCGCTTGATCTCCGGATGCGTCGCGCCCGCCACGATGTACTGCGTGTCCGGGTGCTCCTTGACCACCGCGGCCAGCGAGTCGATCGCGATGTCGATGCCCTTGCCCTCGCTGAGCAGGCCGAACGTGGTGAGGGTCGGCTTCCCGGCGACCGTCTGCAGCAGCTCGCGCAGCTCGGGCCGCAGCGTCGCGGGGTCCGGTGGCTGGCGCATCGCCTCGGGCGCGCCGTGCGGGACCACGACCAGCTGGTGGCCGGCGGCCACGCCGGTGCGGATCGCGACCCGGCGCGCGGTCTCGGTGAAGACCGTGACCCTCGCCGCCCGGGCGCAGAGCGCGCGCAGCGTCGCCGCCTGCCCGGACGAGGGGCGCGACAGCACCGTGTGCAGTGTCAGCAGGTAAGGAATGCCGCACGCGTTGAGCGCGCGGGTCAGTTCGAGCAGGTGAGAGCCGTCGGTGCCGCCGAAGATCCCGTACTCGTGCTGGATCAGCACGACCTGGACGCCGGCCTCCCGCATGGCGCGGGCGGCGGCGGAGTAGTCCTCGATGCGGTCCTGATTGATGGTGACGACGACCTCGTCACCGTAGCTGTGCCCGTCACGGTCGATGGCCACGACGACTGTTTCCAGATCGTCGCTGGCGACACCAAGTGCCTCCCGCAGGTCCGCGGTGTACGTCGCGAGCCCGCAACGGCGAGGCAGATAGGTCGACACGATACCGAGGCGATAGGTCGCGGCAGGGTGTGACATGAGCACATTGTTACCCCCGGGCCTGCCAAAAAACCTTGATACGCCCGGATGGGACTCTGGGGTGAATGTGCTGCTCAGTCCATCTCCGTGGAAACCTGGTCCGGCGTGATCGTTCGGGTGAATTACCGTTCAGATGTCACGTAGAGTATTCAGGCCCACGTGGGTAGCGGTTCACGTGACTCGATCCATTCCGGCGGCACGCCGACCGTGTCACCGCGGGCGCCGACACCCGTGTGCGCCGCGATGACGCCGCCGGCGATCGCGCACATCGAATCGGTGTCGCCGCCCACCCGTACACACGCCGCCAATGCCTCCGGATAGTCGTCGAGATACCGCGCGGCCACCCACAGCGCGAACGGCACGGTGTCCTGCGCCAATGCGTGTGCGCCGTTACCGACCTCCGCGGCGACGTCCCCGGGATCGGACGTCTCCGCCATGCGGGCGGCGCGGCCGATGCCGTCCCGGACGTCGGACGGCGGCAATGCGTTGAGCACCATGCGCAGCAGCGACTCGCGCGGCGTGTGCCGGGCCGCGAGCGCCGCCGCGACGGCGACCGCGACGGCACCCGACACGCCTTCCGGATGCCGGTGGGTGACCTCCGCCGACAGTGCTGCCTGCCGCGCCGCGACGTCGGGGTCGCCGGAGAAGAACGCGCCCAGCGGCGCGACCCGCATCGCCGCCCCGTTGCCCGCGGAGCCGCGGCCGGCGAACAGCGCGCCCGCGGCGACCCGCCACGGGACACCCTCGTCGATGCTGGTCAGCAGCGACCGTGCGCCGCGGCCGTAGCCCCGGTCGCGGCTCCAGCGCTGCGCGAACGCGCCCGCCAGCCAGTCCTGGTCGACCCGGCCGTCCCGGCGGAGCCCTTCCAGCAGCGTGCAGGCCATCTCGGTGTCATCGGTCCAGCGCCACGGCGCCGGCGGCGGGACGAATCCGGCACCGGCGGGCAGCGGCGGGTGCATCTCGAACGGCGCGGCGAGCGCGTCGCCGACGGAGAGACCGGTCAGACTGTCGAGCGCGGCGCGGAGATCCACCCGCCGAAAATAGTCGATGCGGGCCGGGAACGGAGCCGGCGGATCGCGGCTCGTGGTGGGCATGAAGCGTCGTGAACTGCTCGGCCTGGGCGGGGCCGTCCTGATGGCGTCCTGCGGCTCCGGCTCGAAGCCGAAGAAGGTGGAGCCCGGTGAGCTGCTCGCCGTCTCCGTCGGGGACGGGATGACCGTCGTGGAGTCCGGCACCGGCCGGAGGGTTGTGACACCTGCGGCGACCCTCGCGACCGCCGACGGCAGGCGGCTCGTCAGCGCCGTCGCCGAGCCGGGCGCGTCGCGCGTCGTCACCCGGGACGCGCGCACCGGCGACGTCGTCGCGCAGACGACGGTGCGGGGCGCCGGCCGGCTGGCCGCGGTCGCACCCGACGCCGGGCTGGTCGCGCTCGTCGACGGCGATCCCGCGGGGCGGCTGGAGACGACGATCGTGGTCGCCGGGCCGGCGGGCGAGCGGCACCGGCTGAAGCTGCCGGGGTTCGTGCAGCCTGAGGCGTTCTCCTCCACCGGCACGAGCCTCTTCGTGCTGGACATGCTGCCCCCGGAGCATCCGGACAGCTACCGGGTGCGGGTCCTCGATCTCGCGGCGGGGCAGCTCACCGCGCTGAACCTGCCGAACGCGGAAGCGGGCGTGAAGGTCCTCGTGCCGGAGGGCGCGGAGGAGCAGATGCGCGGCGAAGGGCGGCAGGCGGTCTTCGACGCCCGGCGGCAGCGGCTCTTCACCCTGTACAGCCACCAGCCGGACCACGTGCACGTCCGCGACCTGCTGCACCCGGAGACGGGGGCGCGGGACGGCAGGCCGGACGTGCACGCGTTCGTGCACACGCTCAGCGTCGCCGACGGGTGGGCGGTCTGCGTCGATCTGCCGTCGTCGTTCGGCACGGGGCCGGTCGAGGGGCTGACGATCGCGCAGCGCGGCGACGAGGTGTGGGTCGCCGACGCGGGCAAGGGTGTTCTTGCGGTCATTTCCGCCGATGTACTGGCCGTCACGCAGGAGCTCCGGTTCACGCCGGCGGCGGGCCGGGCCCGGCTGGCGGTGTCCGGATCGGCGGCGTACCTCGCGGCCGGGCGGCAGGTGCAGGTGTTCGACACCGGTTCGAAGTCGCCGCGGGCGACCTGGGCCCTGCCGGGCGACGCGCGGGGCGTCGCGGTGTCGGACACGGGGCTGTACGTGGGGCAGGCGGAGGCCGTACACCGGCTGCATCCGGAAACCGGAGCACCGGTGGCGACCGTCGCAGTGCCGGGGCTCACCGCCGTGGAGCACGTGCTGGGGTGAGAACGGGGCGGAGAATGTCGGTGGGTCGCGGTAGCGTGCGCGCGTGGATCGGACGTTCCAGGTGGACCTGCGCGGGGTCGTGGACCTGCTCAGCCACCATCTCTATGCGAGCCCGCGGGTTTATGTGCGCGAGCTGCTCCAGAATGCCGTCGACGCGATCACCGCGCGGCGCGCGCTCGACCCTGCGGCGCCGGCACGGGTGCGCATCGACCCGCCCGACGTCACCGGCGACGGCACCCTGCGCGTGTCCGACACGGGGATCGGCCTGACCGAGGAGCAGGTCCACCAGTTCCTGGCCACGATCGGGCGCAGCTCCAAGCGCGACGACTTCGGCTTCGCCCGGCACGACTTCCTCGGCCAGTTCGGCATCGGCCTGCTCTCCTGCTTCCTCGTCGCCGACGAGATCCGGGTCCTGACCAGGGCGGAAGGCAGCCCGACGGTGCTGTGGCGCGGCTTCGCCGACGGCCGCTACAGCGTCGCGCCCGCCGGCGAGGACCGGCTGCACGTCGGCACGACGGTGACGCTGGTGCCCCGGCGCGACGCCGACCAGTGGCTGCTGCGGCGGACCGTGACCGAGCTCGCGACCCTCTATGGCTCGCTGCTGCCGGTGACCGTCGAGGTCGGCGACGTCCAGGTCACCGGCGACGGCCTGCCGTGGCGGGCGGGCGGCGACAACCGGCGGGAGCGGCTCGTCGCGCACTGCCGGGAGGTCTTCGGGTTCACCCCGTTCGACGTGGTGGACCTGACCGTGGCCGAGGCCGGGCTGACCGGGGTCGCGTTCGTGCTGCCCACCCCGGCCAACCCGGCGGCCCGCGCCGGCCACCGCGTCTACCTCAAGCGGATGCTGCTCGCCGAGGGCGCCGAGGGCGTCCTGCCCGAGTGGGCGTTCTTCGCGCGGTGCGTGTTCGACGCCGGCGAGCTGCGCCCGACCGCGAGCCGCGAGGCGCTGTACGAGGACCAGCTGCTCGAGTCGACCCGCGAGACGCTCGGCGACCAGCTGCGCGGCTGGCTGGTCCGGCTCGCCACCCGCGACCCGCGGCGGCTGGCGGAGTTCCTGGAGATCCACCACCTCGGCGTCAAGGCGCTGGCCGTCCACGACGACGAGATGCTGCGCCTGGTCGAGCGCTGGTGGCCGATGGAGACCAACACGGGCCGGATGACGCTCGCCGACTTCCGCGCCCAGCACGGCCTCGTGCGATACACGGTGCAGGTCGACGAGTTCCGCCAGATCGGCGCGGTCGCGGCGGCGCAGGGCATGCCGGTGGTCAACGCCGGCTACGTGTATGACGCGCAGCTCATCGAGCGGCTGCCGCTGATCGAGCCGGGCGCGCTGATCGAGCGGGTCGAGCCCAGCGACCTGACCACGCACTTCGACGCGCTGGAGCCGGGGCTGGAGCTGGCCCGGCGGCCGTTCGTGGCCCGCGCGCAGCGCGCCATGGACCGGCTCGGCTGCGAGGTGGTCCTGCGCGCGTTCGACCCGGCGGGCATGCCGGCCATGTATCTGGTGAACCGGTCGGCCGCGTTCGCCGCCGAGCTGCGGGCCACCCGGGAGCGGGTCGACGAGGTGTGGGCCGACGTGCTGGACGCCCTCGCCCGCACCGACGACGAGGACCGGCCCCAGCTGGTGCTGAACCATCGAAACCCGCTGGTCCGGCGGGTCAGCGAGCTCGCCGACGAGGACCTGGTGCGCCTCGCCGTCGAGGGCCTGTACGGTCAGGCGCTGCTGCTCGGACACCACCCGCTGCGGCCGGCGGACGCCGCGCTGCTCAACAGCTCATTCCTGGGCCTGCTCAACAAGGCGGTCGCGCATGAAGACTGAAGACGAGCTCTGGGCCCTCCTGCGCGAGGCCGACCACATGCCCTATGGCAGTGGCCAGATCGCGCTGGTCGAGCAGATCGTGCAGCACGCCGACGCCGGCGGCTTCGACGAGCTGCGCTTCGCGGCGCGGATGCAGGCCACGACGGCGTATGTGCACGGCGGGGAGACCGCGAAGTCGTTCGTGACGTTCTCGTGGTGCCGCGCGGAGTACGACGCGCACCCGGACCGCTTCGACCGGCACGCCGAGAGACTGCTGCTGTGGCAGTTCAAGTACATGGTGTCGGGCCTGCTGAAGTTCCCCGAGGTGCCGCTCGGCCGCACGCACGACGTGCTCGACGACATGGAGCGCCGCTTCCGCGCCGGCGGGCACAGCCTGCAGGCCGTCTACTCCTACCGGCACGCCGTGGCCGCGCACATCGGCGACCCGGCCGCCGACGAGTGGTATGAGCAGTGGTGCGCGACGCCTCGCGACGACAACTCCGACTGCGTCGGCTGCGACCCGACGTCGAAGGTGTATCACCTGGTGTCGGCCGGCGACGACGAGGCGGCGGTCGCACTCGCCCAGCCGGTGCTCGCCGGCCACCTCACCTGCGCCGAGCAGCCCCAGTCGATCCTGACGTCGCTGCTGGTGCCGTATCTGCGCACCGGCCGGCTCACGGAGGCCGCCGACGCGCACCGCCGCGCCTACCGCAGCCTGCGGGGCAACCTCGCCGACCTGCAGCGCATCGGCGAGCACGTGGTGTTCTGCGCGCGGACCGGCAACGAGACCCGCGGCCTGGAGATCGTCGAGCGGCACCTGACCTGGCTCGACAAGGCCCCGCACCCGCAGGCCGACATGTGGTTCTCCGCCGCCGCGGCGCTGCTGCTCGGCCGCCTCGACGCCACGGTCGTGATCACCGGGGTGCCGGCGGCGGAACGGGCGCCGGAGGGTGCCGAGGGGCTGCCGGCGCCGGTGCTCGCCGAGCGGCTCGCCGCGCGGGCGCGGGCCCTGGCGGCGCGCTTCGACGCCCGCAACGGCACATCCAACATCGGCCGGCTCATCGAGGCCCGGCTGCAGGCCGAGCCGCTCGTGGACCACCTGCCGCTCAGCGCCGTGGCCCGCACGCTGCGGACCGCCGCCGCGCCCGCCGCGACCAGCGCGCCGCGCCCGCTGCCGACCGACCCGGCGGAGCTGCTCGACCGGGCGGAGGAGCTGTTCGAGGAGTACCGCTTCACCGAGGCGCGGGCCGCGTGGCAGCGCTTCGACGAGCTCGTCGACGACCCGGCGCCCGCGCTGGCGGTCCGGCGGGTGGAGGGCCGCGGCCGGATCGCGAGCGTCGACCAGGAGCCGGAGGTGGCCGAGGCCGCGTTCCTGGAGGCCGCCGCCGGTCACCGGCGGCTCGGCGACGAGCGGTCCGCGCTGATCGCCGAGGCCCGCGCGCTGCTCGCCCCCGACGCCGAGGACCGGCAGGAGGAGGTCCTGGCCCGGCTGACCGAGGTCACCGAGCGGATCGTCGCGATCGGCGACGCCGACACCCGGGCCGAGGCGCGGCTGCGGCTCGAGTATCCGCTGCTGGCGCTCGACCGGCTCGACGACGCCCTCGCCGCGGTCGAGGCCGCGGTCGCCGAGGAGCCGGCCCGCCCGGCGCTGCGGGCCGAGCTGGCCGGGCGGCGCGCCCGGTGCCTGCTGGTGCTGGAGCGCTTCGAGGAGGCGGTGGCGGCCGCCGCCGACTGCCGCGAGCAGTATGGCCGGCTCGGCGACCCGCCGCCGGTGGCGCTCGCGGCGCTGATCCAGGGGCACGCGCTGGCCAACCTCGAGCAGTTCGACGCCGCGGTGGAGGCGTTCGACGCCGCGCTCGCCGCCGCGGTCGAGCGCGACCCGCGGCTGTCGGCGCTGGTCGGCCGGGGGCGGGCCAGGCTCGCCGGCGGCCATCCGGCCGAGGCCGTCGACGACCTCGTCGAGGCGATCGCCGACCACGTCGCGCACGGCGAGGACGGGCCCGCCGCGATCCTGCGTTTCGACCTGGCCAGCGCCTATGACCAGGCCGGGCAGCCGCTCGACGCGGCCGAGGCGGCGGAGAGCTCGATCGACGTGCTCGACCGGATCGGCGCCCAGGAGTATGCGGACCGCACCCGCTACCTGCTGTCGCGGATCTACCGGGAGCTCGACGAGCCCGACCAGGCGCTTGCGCTGCTGGAGACGCTCGCCGGCAACCTCGACGGGTTCGACAACCTGCAGTCCCGCGGCCGGATGCTGCAGGAGGCGGCCCAGCTGCTCTACCGGGCCGACCGCGACGCGCAGGCCGCCGAGCGGTTCGGTGCGGCCGCGGCCGCGTTCGGGGCCGCCGGGGTGGTCCAGGCCGAGCTGTACAACCGCCGGATGCGGGCCCTCGCGCTGCGCTGGGCCGGTAGCGTCGAGGAGTCGCTCGCCGCGCTCGCCGAGGCCGACGCGCTGGCCGCGTCGTTGAGCCAGACGGTCGGGCCGTCCGAGCCGTGGCTGGTCTGGCAGCGGGCGATGCTCGACTGCGACGCGGCGCGGGTGCTGCTCGGCGCCGGCCAGGGCGACGAGGCCCTGGCCCGGGTCCGCGGCGCCGCGGACGTGCTGCGCGGCATCGGCGCGCTCGGCGAGGCCCTCGAGGCCGACCTGCTGCACGCCGAGCTGCTGCTGCGCTCCGGCGATCCGGCACCGGCCGAGCCGCTGCTGCGCTCGGTGCTCGGTGCCGCGCCCGCGGGCTCGCAGGCGGGGCAGAACGCGGCCTGGATGCTGGCCGAGGCGCTCGAGGCGATGGATCGCTCGGAGGAGGCCGCCGAGATCCGTCAGCTCCACCTCGGGCAGTGACAAACTTAACGACCGTTCAGCAGTTGTCTTGACACAAGGTTAGGCTTTCCCCATGACGCTGGAGCAATCGTCCGTGCGCCCACCTGCACAGACCCGCGGTGCCGGGCCTGCCGGACAACGCCGCCGCTCACGGCGGGAGGAGATCCTCGAGATCGCCGTCGGGCTCTTCGCGACCCGCGGCTATCACGGCGTGTCGATGGACGACATCGGCGCGGCGGCCGGCGTGACCGGCCCGGCCCTCTACCACCACTTCGCCGGCAAGGAGGCGATGCTGGCGGCCGCGCTCATCCCGGTCAGCGAGCAGCTGCTCGACGGCGGGCAGAAGCGCATCGCCGACTCGTCCGACGACCCGGCCGCCGCGCTCGCCGCGCTGGTCGACTTCCATGTCGAGTTCGCCCTGGCCAACCCGGCGGTCATCGCGCTGCACCTGCACGAGCTCGACCGGCTGCCCGAGGAGCCCCGCCGGCAGATCCGGCGCCTGCAGCGGCTCTATGTCGAGGAGTGGGTCAGCACGCTCACCGCGCTGCGCGGCGAGCTCAACGCCGGCGAGGCCCGCGTCCTCGCCCACGCCGCCTTCGGTCTGATGAACTCCACGCCGTTCCTCGGCGGCGAGGTCGACCGGACCCGCCGCGCCGAGCTGCTGCGCGCCGCGACACTCTCCGCGCTGCAAGGGTGACCCTCCGAGGGTTATCCACAGGCCAGTCACGTGTTAACCCACAGAGTTATCCACAGGAGCCGGTCCGCATGCTGAGTTCGCTGCTCGTCGCCAACCGCGGAGAGATCGCTCGCCGGATCATCCGCACCGCGCGCAGGCTGCGGATCCACACCGTCGCCGTGCACTCCGAGGCCGACGCCGGGCTGCCCTTCGTCAGCGAGGCCGACGAGGCGGTGCTGATCGGGCCGGCCAACCCGGCCCAGTCGTACCGCAACACCGAAGCGATCCTGGCCGCGGCGAAGTCGACCGGCGTGGAGGCGATCCACCCCGGCTACGGCTTCCTGTCGGAGAACGCGGCCTTCGCCGCCACCGTCACCGAGCACGGCCTGATCTGGGTCGGTCCCGGGCCGGACGCGATCGCCGCGATGGGCGACAAGATCAACGCCAGGAACCTCATGGCCGCCGCCGGCGTGCCGGTCGCGCCGGGCAGCACCGACCCCGCCGCCACCGTCGAGGACGCCGTCGCCGCCGCGGCCTCGATCGGCTTCCCCGTGATGGTGAAGGCCGCCGCGGGTGGCGGTGGCATGGGCATGGCGGTCGCCGCCGACGAGGCCGCCCTGGTCGTGGAGTACGAGAAGGTCCGCGGCTTCGCCGAGCGGATGTTCGGCGACGGCTCGGTGCTCATCGAGCGCTACTTCCCCCGCGTCCGCCACGTCGAGGTGCAGATCCTCGGCCTCGCCGACGGCCGGGTCGTCGCCCTCGGCGAGCGCGAGTGCTCGGTGCAGCGGCGCAACCAGAAGCTCGTCGAGGAGACCCCGTCGCCGGCCCTCGACCCGCGGCAGCGCGCCGACCTGCTCGCCGCCGCCGTCCGGGCGGGCGAGGCGGTCGGCTACCGCAACGCCGGCACCGTCGAGTGCCTGTTCGACCCGACCTCCGGGCAGTTCTTCTTCCTGGAGATGAACACGCGCCTGCAGGTCGAGCACCCGGTCACCGAGGCCGTGTTCGGCATCGACCTGGTCGAGGAGCAGCTGCGGGTCGCGTCCGGCCTCGCGCCGACCTTCGACCCCGCGGCGCTGCGCGTCACCGGCCACGCCGTCGAGGTCCGGGTCAACGCCGAGGACCCGAAGCGCTTCCTGCCCGGCCCCGGCGCGATCACGACCTGGGTCGAGCCGACCGGCGACGGGGTGCGCGTCGACGCCGGGTACGGGCCGGGCAACGTCGTCACGCCCAACTACGACTCGCTGATGGCGAAGCTCGTCGTGCACGGCACCGACCGCGCCGACGCGCTGGCGAAGCTGCGGGCCGCGGTCGCCGGGTTCGAGGTCGTGGGCCCGAAGGTCAACCTGCCGTTCTTCGCCGAGCTGCTCGACAACGCCGAGTTCCTCTCCGGCGACTACGACACCGGCATCGTGAGCCGGATGCGCCCAGGAGGTGCGCGGTGAGCTTCATTTCCATCCGTGAGGTCGGGCCCCGCGACGGTCTGCAGAACGAGGACCCCGTTCCCGCCGCCGCCAAGGTACGGCTGCTCGACGCGCTCTCCGCGACCGGTGTCGGGCGGATCGAGGCGGTGTCGTTCGTCCACCCGAGGGCGATCCCGCAGATGGCCGACGCCGACGAGGTGTGGGCCGCCGCGGTCAAGAACCCCGCGGTGCACTACTCGGCGCTGGTGCCCAACTCGCGGGGCGCCGAGCGGGCGCTCAAGGCCGGCTTCGGCGAGATCGAGGTCGTCGTGTCGGCGTCCGAGACGCACAACCAGCGCAACGTGAACCGGTCGACGGGCGAGTCCCTCGACGACATCGCCGCGCTGATCGCGCTGCTGCACGGCGCCGGCGCCACCGCCGAGGTGATCATCTCCACCAGCTTCGGCTGCCCGTTCGAGGGCGACATCGACCCGGCGCGGGTGGCCGGCATCGTCGACCGGGTGGTCGCCGACGGCGCGGACCGGGTCGCGTTCGGCGACACGACCGGCATGGCCACCCCCCGCCGCGTGCAGGACGTCGTCGGCCTCGTCCGCGACCGCCACCCCGACCTGCCGCTGCTGCTGCACTTCCACAACACCCGCGGCGCCGCCCTCGCGAACATCCTCACCGCGATGCAGCTGGGGATCACCGAGTTCGACGCGAGCGTCGGCGGGCTCGGCGGCTGCCCGTACGCGCCGGGAGCCACCGGCAACGTCGCCACCGAGGAGGTCGTGCACCTGCTGCACGACATGGGCCACGACACCGGTATCGACCTCAAGGCGATGATCGAGGCGGCGGCGATGGCGCAGGAGATCGTCGGGCGGGAGCTGCCATCGGGCGTGCTCAAGGCCGGTCCGCGAATCCCTTTCTGACGCCCGCTGTCCCACTTGTGCCCGATTCGCCGGGATAGTGGCGTGTCCCCGGCCGGGACGATTCGTTGCTCAGTACGGAACTGTCAGATGTCGGGCGACCCGCCCGGCACCGAGCCCGTACTGAGAGGCAGCCATGGCCAGGTCGAGGAGCGAGCGCAACCCGCGCACGGCCCCCTGTGCCCGGTCTGCTGCCCGTTTCGCCGTCAAGGGTCTGGTCGTCGCCGGTTTCGCCGGCGTGGCCTGGCTGCTGTCGGCGTCGGCGGCGCACGCCTCGGAGTCGTCGGGCTCGGACGGTTTCGCGTCCGGGGCCTCCCTGATCGCGCCGGTGACCAACCTGGTCACCAGGGGCGGCGGGACGGGACTCGACCTGCTCGACCTCGGCGCCGGCGGCAGCCGTCACGGCGCTGACGGTCACGCCTCTTCCAGTGGCGGCACCCTCGGTCACATCGGGTCCACCGGTGTGCCCTCCAGGGTGTCCTCCGGCGCGCCTTCCGGGGTGTCGCCGCGCGAGTCGAGGGGTGACCTGCTCACCGGGACGGTGCTGACCGTCCTGCGACCGGTGACGGGCACGGTCCTGGCCACGACCGACGGGGTCACGGACAAGGCGGCCGGCAAAGCCGCCACTCCGGTGTCCACCAAGATGCCCCGCTTGACGACGGTGAACGCGTCGAGCGCCACGAACTCACGCACCAAGAGGCCGGCAAAAGCCGGCATCACGATCGCCCGCAAGACGCAGACGCAGGAGCCGGCCGTCCAGGCCGAGCCGGTCGGCGTCGGGTCACCCGGCGACGTCGTAGCCGCGGCGACCGGCACCTCCCGTGCCGGCGTCGACTCGACACGCGTCGTCGTCTCCCGTGCCATGGGTCAGCTCGACCGGCTCGACGCCGGCGACGCCACGCACGAGAAGCCGGTCGCGGACCGGACCGAAGCGCAGGGTACGCGCCACGTGCCGCTGCTGCCCCGCCCGGCGCCCGTTCCGGCGCCGGCGGCCGGCATCACCTCGGGGGTCCCGGGCACCGGCTCGGGCGTCAACCACGACGGTGGCGCCGCCGCCACGCTGCCCGCCGCTCCGGCCGGCACGAAGGTGGTCACCTTCAGGCTGGATGCGGTCGAAGACGCCGAGCTGCGGCTGCTCGCAGCCGAGGAGCCGACAGTCTCACCCGACTGAGGCCGGCCGGCCAGCCGACGCGAAGCGAAGCGGGCCGAGCCGGAGCCAGCCAGGGTCCCCTGGGCCAGCATCGACCCGCATCGACCACATCGCGGCATCTCGCAACACCGAACACGCACCATCCGGGCGCACGTCGACAGGGCGGAGCCGGGCAGAGCCTGCCCGCACGCAGGTTTCGCGGCTCCGATCCGCGCCCACGCCAGCAGCACTGAACAGAAACACCTACCGAAGGGTCTCACTTTCACCATGAAGACGTGGGTTCGTAAGTCGCTCAACGTGGGCGTGCTTTCCGCGGGCTTCCTGCTCATCTCGGGCGGGGCCGCGCACGCCGACTGGACGACTGGCTACAACGCCGGCCTGCTGAACGGCAATCAGTTCGACACCACCCTCCAGCTGCCGGTCAACGTCTGCGGCAACTCGATCGCGGTGCTCGGCTTCGCCGACGCGTCCTGCGGTGGCGGCGCCGCGGCGGTCGACACCGAGAGCGCCACCACCGAGGACTGGACGACCGGCTACAACGCGGGCGTCGCCAACGGCAACCAGCTCGACACCACCCTCCAGGTGCCGGTCAACGTCAGCGGCAACGCCGTCAGCGTGCTGGGCTTCTCGAGCGCGTCCAGCCAGGGCGGCGCGTACGCCGTCAAGGGCGGCATGGCCTCCGACAACGGCCGGGGTCACGGGCACGGCCACGGCCGGGGCCACGGGCACGGCGGCGGCAACGGTGGCGGCAACGGCGGCTACACCGGGAACAACAACGGTGGCTACGCCGCCGGTGCCGACGACTACACCGAGAGCACCGGCAACCGCACCGAGGACTGGACCTCGGGCTACAACGCGGGCGTGCTCAACGGCAACCAGTTCGACACCACGCTGCAGGTGCCGGTCAACCTGAGCGGCAACGCGATCAGCCTGTTCGGCTTCTCCAGCGCGCAGAGCGCCGGCGGTGCCTGGGCGGTCAAGGGTGAGAGCGCCTCCACCGAGAGCGCGACCACCGAGGACTGGACCACGGGCTTCAACGCGGGCCTGCTCAACGGCAACCAGTTCGACACCACGGTCCAGGCGCCGATCAACGTCTGCGGCAACGCGATCGCGGTGCTCGGCTTCTCCAGCGCCTCCTGCGGCGGCGGCGCGGTCGCCGTCGACGGCTGGGGCGGCGGCAACGGTCACGGGCACGGCCACGGTCACGGCGGCGACAACGGCGACTGGGACGACAACGGCAACGGTGGCGGCAACGGTGGCTACGGTGACGACGACGCCGACAACGACGGTGGCTACGGCAACGGCAACGGCAACCCCGGCGCGTACGGCAACGCCGCGGGCAACGCCAGCAACATGAGCTCGCACGGCGCCTCCGCGTCGCACGGCAAGGCGAAGACCAAGAAGGTCACCAGCGAGCACAGCCGTGGCAACGGCGCCGGCACCGGCACCGCGAACGACGGCGGCTACGGCAACGGTGGCGGCAACGGCAACAACAACGGCGGTTACGGCAACGGCCAGAACAACGGCGGTTACGGCAACGGCAACGGCAACGGCAACGGTGGCTACGGCAACGGCGCCGGCAACGGCGACGACGACCGTGGCCACGGTCGGGGCCACGGCCACGGGCGTGGCAACGGCGGCGGCTGGAGCAACGGCGGCGGCGCGACCGCCGTCAAGAACTCGTGCAGCGACTGGACCACGGGCTACAACGCCGGTCTGCTGAACGGCAACCAGTTCGACACCACGCTGCAGGTGCCGGTCAACATCAGCGGCAACGCGATCAGCCTGTTCGGCTTCTCGCAGGCGTCCAGCCAGGGCGGCGCGGTCGCGTACTCCTGCTGACACCGGTACTGGGGTCCCTCTGATCCGCAGGGGGACCCGGGGCCCCGCCGGGTGCACACCGACCCGTGCCCGACGAGCCATTGGTACTTGACCTCCGCTTCGGCTAACCTGAACGATCGTTAGGCATAACGATCGTTCAGGTTGCTGACGCGGAGGTCGCGCCATGTTGGAGGAGCTTCGGAAGCGTGTCGAGGCCGGCGGTGCCGAGAAGTACCACGCGGCCAACGCAGCCCGGGGCAAGCTCTTCGCCCGTGAGCGGATTGCCCTGCTCGTCGACGAAGAATCCTTCGTCGAGGACGGGATGTTCGCCAACGTGCTGGCCGACGGCCTGCCGGCTGACGGCGTCATCACCGGCACCGCGACCGTCGACGGCCGCCCCGTCTGCCTGATGGCCAACGACTCCACGGTCAAGGCCGGCTCCTGGGGCGCCCGCACCGTCGAGAAGATCATCCGGATCATCGAGAAGGCCTACGACACCGGCGTCCCCATGGTGTACCTGGTGGACTCCGCCGGCGCCCGCATCACCGACCAGGTCGAGCTCTTCCCCGGCCGGCGGGGCGCCGGGCGCATCTTCCACACGCAGGTCCGCGCCAGCGGCAGCATCCCGCAGGCCTGCGCCCTGTTCGGCCCGTCGGCCGCCGGCGGCGCCTACATCCCCGCCTTCTGCGACGTCGTCGCGATGGTCGAGGGCAACGCGTCGATGTACCTGGGATCCGACCGGATGGTCGAGATGGTCACCGGCGAGAAGACCACCCTCGAGGCGATGGGCGGCGCGCGGGTGCACTGCGCGGAGTCCGGCGTTGGGCACTTCCTGTGCAAGACCGAGGCCGAGGCGATCGAGACGGTCCGGCGCTACCTGTCCTACCTGCCGTCCAACTGGACGCAGCCCGCGCCGGTCGCCGCGGCGGCCGCCGCCACCGGCCTGCCCGAGATCCCCGCCAGCGAGCGGCAGGCCTTCGACATGCGCAAGTTCGTGCGCGGTCTCGTCGACGAGGGCTCGTTCTTCGAGATCCAGGCGCTGTGGGCGCGGGAGCTCACCGTCGGCTTCGCCCGCATCGACGGCCGGCCCGTCGGCGTCGTCGCCAACAACTCGATGTTCAAGGGCGGCGTGCTCTTCGTCGACTCCGCCGACAAGGCGACCCGGTTCGTGCAGCTCTGCGACGCGTTCAACGTGCCACTGCTCTTCCTCGCCGACGTGCCCGGCTTCATGGTCGGCTCGGCCGTGGAGAAGCAGGGCATCATCCGGCACGGCGCCAAGATGATCACCGCGATCTCTGAGGCGACGGTGCCCAAGCTCTGCGTCGTGGTCCGCAAGGCGTATGGCGCCGGCCTCTACGCCATGGCCGGCCCGGGGTTCGAGCCCGACGCCACCATCGCGCTGCCTACCGCCAAGATCGCCGTCATGGGGGCGGAGGCCGCCGTCAACGCGGTCTATGCCAACAAGATCGCCGCGCTGCCCGACGACGAGGCGCGCGCCGCGTTCGTCGCCTCGGCCCGGGCCGAGTATGAGCGCGACATCGACATCATGCGCCTGGCCAGCGAGCTGGTCGTCGACACGGTCGTCGAGCCGGGCGCGCTGCGCGCCGAGGTGGCCCGCCGGTTCGCCGCCGCCACCGGGAAAGACCGTCAATTCTCGCGCCGCCGTCACGGCGTCACGCCCGTCTGAGAGGTACCCGTCATGGTCGACTTCACCCTCGGCGAGGAGCTCGAGGCCCTCCGTCAGAGCGTTCGCGAGTTCGCCAACGACGTCGTGGCACCGGTCATCGGCGACTACTACGAGCGGCACGCGTTCCCGTACGACATCGTGCGCCAGATGGGCAAGATGGGCCTCTTCGGCCTGCCCTTCCCGGAGCAGCACGGCGGCATGGGCGGCGACTACTTCGCCCTCTGCGTCGCCCTGGAGGAGCTGGCGCGCGTCGACTCCTCCGTCGCGGTCACCCTGGAGGCCGGCATCTCCCTCGGTGCCATGCCGATCTACCGCTTCGGCACCGACGAGCAGCGGGCCCAGTGGCTGCCGAGGCTCGTTACCGGCGAGGCCCTGGCCGCCTTCGGCCTCACCGAGCCGGGTGCCGGCTCCGACGCGGGCGGCACCCAGACCCGCGCGGTGCTGGACGAGGCCACCGGCGAATGGGTGATCAACGGCTCGAAGGCCTTCATCACCAACTCCGGCACCGACATCACCGCCCTGGTCACCGTCACGGCCGTCACCGGGGTCAACCCGGACGGCTCGAAGGAGCTCTCCTCGATCATCGTGCCGAGCGGCACGCCCGGCTTCACGGTCCAGCCCGGCTACTCCAAGGTCGGCTGGTGCGCCTCCGACACGCACGAGCTGAGCTTCTCCGACTGCCGGGTGCCGGCCGCCAACCTGCTCGGGCAGCGTGGCCGCGGGTATGCGCAGTTCCTGCAGATCCTCGACGAGGGGCGGGTCGCGTTCGCGGCGCTCGGCGTCGGGCTCGCCCAGGGCTGCGTCGACGAGTCGGTGGCCTACGCCAAGCAGCGCCGGGCGTTCGGTAAGGCGATCGGTGAGTACCAGGCGATCCAGTTCAAGCTCGCCGACATGGAGGCCCGCGCGCACACCGCCCGGCTGGCCTACTACGACGCGGCGTCCCGGCTGGTGAACGGCCGGGAGTTCAAGCGCCAGGCCGCCATCGCCAAGCTGCAGGCCAGCGACGCCGCGGTCACCAACGCCCGCGAGGCGACCCAGGTGCACGGCGGCTACGGCTTCATGAACGAGACGCCCGTGGCCCGCATGTGGCGCGACGCGAAGATCCTGGAGATCGGTGAGGGCACGTCCGAGGTACAGCGGATGATCATCTCGCGGTCGTTGGGTCTCTAACAAGACGGAGGATTTCGCCGCGCTCCACCGCCGTGCTTGCATACTGCGATGTTCGCGAAACTGGGCACGCTCATGGACCGCTACCGGTGGCCTGTCATCGGGGTGTGGCTGGCAGTGACCGTGGCCGGTGCCGTCTTCGGTGGCGCGCTGTTCGACCGGCTCGCCACCACGACCACCAACCGGGCAGACAGCGAGTCGGCGATCGCGCAGCAGCGCATCGACGAGCTGGCGCCCGAAGGGTCGATGGTCATCGCCGTCATCGAGGGCAAGGACGTCTACGACCCGGGGCTCAACGCGAGCGTCACCAAGGCCAGCCAGGAGATCAAGGCCATGGCCGGGGTGAAGGAGGTCAACGACCTCTACAACGGCCCCGGCGGGCAGATCGGCGCCGACAACATGAGCTCGACGGTGCGGGTCGAGCTCGACCCGAAGCTCGGTGAGGCCGCCCGCGAGCAGCTCGAGGACAAGGTCAGGGCGCGCCTGAAGCTGATCGAGGCGCCGAAGGTGACGGTCGGCGGGACGAAGATCGCGGAGCGGGCGTTCGGCGAGCAGTCCGTGCGGGACCTCGCGATCGGGGAGAGCATCGCGCTGGTCACGCTGCTCGTCGTGCTGGTGCTGATCTTCGGCGGGGTGGTCGCCGCGGGGCTGCCGCTCGCGGTCGCGGTCGTCGGGGTCACGGGGTCGCTGCTGCTGCTCTTGGTGCTCAGCTTCGCGACCAGGGTGAGCGAATACTCCCTGAACGTCGTGACGCTGCTCGGGATCGGGCTCGCCGTCGACTACTCGCTGCTCATCGTCGCCCGGTTCCGGGAGGAGCGGCTCACGCACGAGCCGGCCGAGGCGCTCGTCGAGGCGGTCGCGCGGTCCGGCCGGGCGGTCGCGATCTCCGGCGTCGCGGTCGCGGCGACCCTCGCGGGGCTGACCGTGTTCGCCGAGCCGCTGCTCGCCGCGGTCGCGCTCGGCGGGGCCGCCGTCGTCGTGCTGGCGACGGTCGCGGCGCTGACGCTGGTGCCGGCGCTGCTCTCGCTCGCGAAGGACAGGATCCCGGCGGCCGGCGAGGGCCGGTTCAGCTTCAGGACCGACCTGCTCGCGAAGCTGGCCACCAAGGCGCAGCAGTCGCCGTCGGCGGTCGCGCTCGGCGTGACGGTGGGCCTGCTGGTGCTGGCGGCGCCGCTGCTCGGGGCGAACTTCGCCAACTCCGACGCGCGGGCACTGCCGCACAGCAACGAGGCGCGGCAGGCGTACGACGCGCTGCAGAAGAAGTTCAACGACGAGCACCCGGAAGACGTGGTCGTGCTGCTGGAGGCCGGCCCCGAGCGCGCCGACGTCCGCCTGTTCATGAACCAGGTCAGCAAGGACCTCACCGGCCAGGTGTTCCGCCAGGAGGTGCGCCCCGACGTGCCCAAGGGCTGGACGGTCCTCGACCTGACCCCGAAGGGCGAGGTCGGCGGGCAGGAAGGCCTCGACCTGGTGCGCAAGGTGCGGGCCATGCCCACGCCGTTCCCGAAGTGGGTCACCGGCCCGAGCGCCGAGGTCGTCGACTACCAGGACTCCCTCGTGCGCCGGCTGCCGATCGCGGCGCTCATCGTGCTGATCGTGACCGTCGCGGTGCTGTTCATGCTCACCGGCTCGGTCGTCATCCCGCTCAAGGCCGTCCTGATGAACCTGCTGACCCTGATCGCCACGCTCGGCGTCCTGGTCGTGGTGTTCCAGTGGGGCTGGGGGCAGATCCCGCTCTTCTTCGACTCCTGGGGCGGCATCGACCTGACGACGCCGGTGCTGCTGTTCGTGTTCATCTTCGGCCTGTCGATGGACTACGAGGTCTTCCTCCTGGCGCGGATCAAGGAGGAGTACGACCAGCGCCCCGACACCAACCGGGCGGTCCTGCGCGGCATCACGAAGTCCGGCCCGGTCGTGACGGCGGCCGCGATCTGCATCGTCATCGTGTTCCTCGGCTTCGCCGTCGGCGGGCTGGTCGCGGTGAAGGAGATCGGCGTCGGCATGACGGTCGCCGTGGTCATCGACGTCACGGTGGTGCGCGGGCTGCTGCTGCCGGCGCTCATGACGATGCTCGACAGCTGGAACTGGTGGGCGCCGAGCTTCCTCAAGCAGCTGGGCAGGCGCAAGCCGGCGACGGCCGGGAAGCCGGTCGCGGAGGATCAGACCGTCGAGGTGCCAGCGCTTGGCAACAACCGAGCCAACGGCAGGTAACGCATCGATAACCGTCGTAGTTCCGACGCCTGGCTACTTCCAGACGGCTCCGATTAGTACTGTTCCACAACATGTCTCCAGTTGCGGATCATGATCCGCGGGGCGCCGGGGCAGGGTTCGCCGCCGCGTTGCGGACCCGCCGCCTGGCCCGGGGACTGACCCAGGAGGAGCTGGCCGCACGGGCCGGCCTCGGCGTGCGCACCCTGCGTGAGCTGGAGCGGGGCCGGGTCGTGCGGCCGCAGCGGGGCACCCTCGCGCTGCTCGCCGACGCCCTCGACCTCGTCGGCACCGACCGCGAGGACTTCCTCACCGGCACCGTCACCGCCGCCCCGGCGACCCTGCCGCTGCCGACCGCGCCGGCGCTGATCGGCCGCGACGCCGACGTCGCCGAGCTGCTCGACCTGCTGGCGCACGCCGACCTGGTCGCGCTCGTCGGGCTCGCGGGCGTCGGCAAGACCGGCCTCGCCCACGCCGTCGCGCACGCGACCAGCGGCACCGCGGTCTCCGTGACGATCACCGACGTGTCCCAGCCGACCGACGTGTTCGCCGCGGTCGCCGCCGTCTTCGGGGTCGCCCGCGCCGAGGAGCTGCCAGACCGGCCGGCCCTGCTGGTCCTCGACGGGATCGACCGCTCGCACCGCAGCGCGGTCAAGGCGATCGGCTGGCTGCGGGCCCGGGTGCCGTCGGTGAAGATCCTCGCGACCAGCCGGCGCCCGCTCGCGGGTGCGGTCCCCGGCGCCGTCGACTGGCAGGTCGGGCCGCTGGAGCTGCCGCCGTCCGCGCCGGGCTCCGCGGCCGACGCGCGTCGCGTGCCGGCGGTCGCGCTGTTCCTCGACCGGCTCCGGCAGGTGCGGCGCGAGCCGGTGCCCGACGCGGAGATCCCGGCGGTCGCCGAGCTGGTCCGGCGCCTCGACGGGCTGCCGCTCGCGATCGAGCTCGCCGCCGCCCGCGGGCGGGTCCTCGAGCTGCCGGAGCTGCTGTCCCGCTACGGCAACCGCGTCCTCGACCTCGCCGCCACCGACCCCGCCGGGCAGCGGCTCCGCGACGCCGTCGCCGCGAGCTACCACCTGCTGGACGAGCCGGAGCAGGCCGCGCTCCGCCGGCTGGCGATGTTTCGGGGACGGTGGTCACTGGAGCTGGCCGAGGCGCTGCTCGGGTTCAACGCCGAGGCGGTGCTCGACCGGCTCGTCGGCCTCGGCCTCGTCAGCGTCCGCGGCCCCGGCGACCTGCGCTTCCGCCTCCTCGACGTGGTCCGCGACTTCGCCACCGAGCGCTGCGTCGAGCACCTCGAGCTGCGCGGCCTGCGCATCCGGCACGCCGAGGTCATCACCCGGCTCGCCGTCCGGCTGGCGACCGACCTCGTCGGGCCGGCCAGCGGCGCCGCCGTGTCGCGCCTGGACTACCTCAACAGCGACATCCGGACGGCGCTGCGGTACGCCGCCGTCCGCGAACCCGTGATCGCGCTGCGCCTCGCCGGGGCGATCCCGCGCTGGTGCCGGCTGCGGGGCCGGGACGTCGAGGCGCACAACCTGCTGCGGCGGCTGCTCGACGACCCGCGCACCGCCGGCTGCGACCCGCTGATCCGGGCGACCGCGCAGGTCGCGGCGGGAATGCTCGCGATGGCGCACGGGCGGGGGTTCGCCGAGCTCTGGCCGACCGAGGCGGCGCTCGAGGTGCTCGTCGCGCACGGGGACGCGGCGGGGGAGCTCGCCGCCCGCGGGGTCCTCTCCGGGGTCTGGCAGGCGGTCGGCGGCGCCGACGAGTCCCGCCGGCACGCCGAGGCGATGCTCGGGCTGGCGATCCGGACCGGCCGGATCCGCGAGATCGCCGTCTCGCAGAACAACCTGGCGTGGCACGACATCCGCACCGGCGACCTGGCCACCGCGGCCCGCCGGCTGGCCGGCGCCGGGCGGCGCGCCGCCGAGGCCGGTGACGCCCGCGTCCAGGCCCTCACCCAGGCCAACCTGGCGGAGGTCGCCCGCCTGGACCGCCGCTTCGACGAGGCCGTCGACCTGGCCCGCCGGGCGGCGTTCGCATCCGCGGAGGTCGGCGACCCCACCCACCATGTCCGGGCGCTCGGCACGCTCGGGCAGGCACTCGCCGAGTCGGGGCGCCCGCAGGAGGCGGCCGACGTCCTCGTCGAGCTGGCCGAGCTGCCCGGGAGCGCCGGGTTCACGGCGATGATCGGCGGCTATCTCGCACTGGCGCGGGGAGACCGGCCGGCGGCGGCGGTCGCGTTCGAATCCGCGGCCAACCTGCTCGCCGGTCGCGATGACATCCGCGATGTACTGGAGGCGCTCGCCGCACTGGCCGCCTGCGCCGCGCCGGACGACCGGGAGCGGGTGCTGGGCGAGTTGGCCGGGATCCGTGCACGGGGCGGGCTGGCGCTGCTGCCGCGGGAGCACGCGCTGCTGGAGTCGCCCGAGCGATAGGGCACGGACGAAGACCCCCCGGGCGCGTGTTGCCGTCCCACCTGCTTCGTCCGTGCCGGTCCCCCGGGGGTGTTGCTCCCCGGGGCGGACACTAACGAAGTCGATGGCCCGGAATGTGGCTTTGCGGGGGTTTCACGACCTCGGGCCGGTGGAAGCTGCCGGTGATCCTGCCGGTCGCTTTCTTTCGTTCACGCGGCGCGGTGTCCGCCTTGCCCGCGCGGTGTCCGCCTTGCCCGCGCGGTGTCCGCCTTGCCCGCGCGGTGTCCGCCTTGCCCGCGCGGTGTCCGCCTTGCCCGCGCGGTGTCCGCCTA